>CAZSZT010000123.1:0-5777 GCA_964611175.1 uncultured Bacteriovoracaceae bacterium | reverse complement strand
ACAATTTGCGGTGGTGTTGGGGGAAATCCAAAGTTTTTACGATTGCGTTCCTATTTGCAGACGTTTTCAAGAAAACTTTTTTGCTCCCTTCGAACTATCTACCGGTGAACTCATTCATTTACGACTACGAATGGGAATCGGGCTTTCTCCGCTGGACGCTACGGATATTTCCCTAATTGAAAAGGCGGAAACAGCGTTGGATCGATTACGAAAGATCGATGACGGCGACTGCGAATTTGCATCCAAAGATTTTCAGCTTCAGCTTTCAAATATTGAAAATTGCCGAAAAATTTTATGCCGAATTGCCGATACAAAGACATTTCAGTTTAGTCTTAACCCGGTGATGAGCTCTCAAGAAGATCATATTCCAATGGTCGAATTTCGGTGGCGGTGGGATGAACTTATTAAAAATGAAAACTTATCTTTTGAGATCCTTACCGCTTGTTTGAAAAACACACTCACGTCGCGAAAGTTCTATTTGCAATTACTTCGAACCGCTTGCTCTCAAATGAGATCCCTTTATCAATCGAATATTCCGGATTCGACCAAAGTCATCATCCACTTCCCTGCAAATGTTTTAGAACTCGATGGTTTTGGTGATGATATCTTGCAGAGCTTAGCCATTGAAGGTTTTGATCCCTCGCAGTTTGCGGTTTTGATCTCGGAGCAGGATGCTTACCAACCCGAAGAGCGTGTCTTGGCGGCTGTCGAAAAACTAAAGGGAGCGGGGACGTTTATTATTTTGGATCGAATGGGAACCGGGGCCTTAAGTTTAAATTTATTGAAGCGCTTTCCAGCGGACGTTTTAAAGCTGGATGAGACGATGGTCGTAGACCTCTTGTCGGAAAACTCGGATCTACCCATGATTTCGGGCCTGATTCAGATTGCCCATAGCCTCGGGCTTAAAGTCGTTGCCACCGGGGTTTCTAACGAGAGGTCCCGCAATATTCTGACGGAACTCGGCTGCGATTACAAAATGGGTAGTTTATATGGCGTTTATTCTGACCAAGACGATTATAGGAGTTTTTGGCGGACACAAGGTGGTAAGAAAACATCCTTGACTAATGGCTCAAACGGAGTTCAGTTGGCCTCAACTTGACGTGAATTCAGTTCAACATAAGGAGTAACGTCAGTGAGACCGAGTATTTCACCTAGCAAAGCTTCCATGACAAACACGGTAACTCTATCGCCGGAGGACGCCTCTCACTTACGAATTCTAGTGGTAGAAGATAACCCCGGCGATGTCGTGCTTATTCGAGAACTTTTGGCTAGCGCCAACGTCACCGACCAAATTACCTTCCATCATGTCGAATCCCTCGAACAGGCGCTTAGAGCTCTTTTGAAAGAACGTTTTGACCTCATTCTTTTGGATTTATCTTTACCGGATAGCTTGGGGCTCGAATCCATTCGTACGATTAGACAAGAGGCCTTGGAGTTACCCATCATCGTTCTGACGGGAGCTGATGACCTCGAACTTGGAATTAAGTCGATTCAAGCGGGCGCTCAAGACTACCTTCAAAAAGGCCATGTGGATGGAGGGCTTCTTTATCGAACGATTTTAATCACTTGTGAGCGGTTTCAATCGTTAAAGACTTCTGAAAAACTGAAAAAGAATCCAGATTTAGATATCTCCATGGATACTTTACTCGAATGTGAAGGCTGGAGATCAGTTAAAGTCTGGCTGGATCAGGCCATTGGGAAAGCCAGGAGGGACGGACAGCAAATTGGAGTTCTCAATGTTCATTACGAAACCGAAACTCAACCTTCCAATGGAGATCTCGCTCAATGGATTTTCCAGGTCTCCGGAAGATTGCGCCGAATGTTTCGCCAAACGGATCTTGTAACCCATCTTTATGCCGGCCAATTCGCCTTAGTGCTCTCGAATCTTAAAAACGCTCAAGATCTTGCACGTGCGGCTCGAAAGATCATTCAAGAATTTAAAGACGTCCAAAACATCTCCTCCGTCTCCATCAATATTGGAATCTCTGTTTATCCGTCAGATGGTGGAACGAGTGAAAAGCTCATTCAAAATGTTCATCTTGCTCTTCAACGCGCGCGAGAACTTGGAACAAACCGTTACCATTTCTCCTCGGCTCAAATGAATACGGAAGCCCTTGCCGGAGACACACTGGAAAAAAGGATTTCAGCGGGGCTTAAACATGAGGAGTTTTTGCTTCATTACCAACCTCTTGTTAACTTTCGCAATCAATCCATTATGGGGGTTCAAGGATTTGCTCGATGGCAGCATCCGACCATCGGTCTCCTTCACGCCCGAAATTTCATTCCCATGTCGGAGAGTCGAACCATCATTGCGGATCTTGATCGGTCCATCATTCGAAAGGGGTTGAGCGAATATCATCGCCTCGAAAGTCTCGTGAGAGATCCCCTTCAACTTTGTCTCCATGTTTCCCATCGGTTTCTTTCGATTCCAGACATGAAATCCTGGCTCATCGAACTAAGTTCTGAATATCAAATGAATTTGGAAAATCTGACCTTTGTCCTTCCCGAAAGTGTTCTTGAAAAAACCCATTCTCATCATCCCGATATTCTTAAAAATCTTTTGGATACCGGTATTAAAATTGCTTTGGATCGCTTCGGTGACGGAGAGTCTTCTTTAAAACTCATCAAAAGCCTTCCATTTCAGTTCGTCAAACTGGACCGTTCGTTGATTCATCGGGCTCTTGCTGGCGGGAAGAATTTATCGGTAACCGCCGCCCTCGTTCATACCATTCATGGGTTTTCAAGTCTCGCCGCTGCGGATCGAATTGAGAGCGAAGAGATGGTCTATCTCCTCCAAAAAATGGATTTCGACCTCGCTCAAGGTCGCTTTTTTTATGAAGCCGAGCCTTTTCAACGAACAAGCGACGCCTTATGGCGCTCATCGATGAAATCTCCGGTTTAAAAATCAAACGCCTTACTTCACACCAAAATAACTCGCATCCGGATGAGAAAATACGAGAGCAGATACGGAATGTTCTGGAAACATCATAAAGCCGTCAGTCAATTCCACGCCGATTTCTTCGGGACGTAAGATTTCAAACAATTCCTTTTGGTGCTCCAAGTCTGGACAAGCGGGGTATCCGAAGGAATAACGTTTTCCTCTATATTTTGCTTGAAAGCGTTCCATCATGGTCATCGAAGCAGAGTCGGGAAATCCCCATTGAGCACGAAGAAGACTATGAAGATATTCTGCCGAAGCTTCAGCTGTTTCTAAAGCAAGAGAAAGCAAAGCATGAGACTGCAGATATTTTCCTTCGGCTTTCCATTTTTCTGAAATTTCCCTTACCTTTCCCTGAACGGTTGTAACGAAAAGACAAATCGTGTCTTTCTCGGACCCTAAGGGGTTCACAAAATCAGAAATACAGAGCCCATCCGCGGACGTCTGGCGCTTGAAAGTCCATAAGATCTTTTTCTGAGGAGACTTCACAATAAGTTGATTACCCTCCGAATGAGCAGAAAAAAACTGATAGACGGCCTTGGCCCTCATCAAATCTTTTGCATTTTTTTTCAGATCTTCGAGAATCCCATGAATTTCAACGGCTTTTTGGAACTGAAGATCGTCCCTAAATTCTTCCTTCCTTTTCGATTTCTCCAAAGCTCGAATATGATTTCCCTTGACTCCCAAATGTCGCCCTAAAAGCATCAGTGGATTAATCCAAGGCCATACCATCTCCAAGGGAAAATCCACAATATGCCGATCGAGATCCGGAGCCGGCGCTGGATTTCTTTGAATGGAAACTTTGGAGGATCTTTGCGTACTTACTTCAGAAACAGAAGCTTCGGCTTCGACCTTCACGCCTAAAAGTTTTCGCCGCTCCTCAACGGAGGATTTTAAAATCTTAAAATCCTCCAACGAAACAATTTTCTTGGCCAATTCTAATCCCGTCATGGCGTCTTGAGCGTATTCCAAAAATCCTTCTGAATAGGCGGGAGCGATTCGACGATCCGCAAAATTTCGTGTGAGAGCCGCGCCTCCGACGAGAATCGGGGTTGCGATCCCAGCCGCTGCGAGGTCCGCCGCTGTCACGACCATTTGCTGTGCGGATTTTACAAGAAGACCTGAAAGTCCAATGATATGGGGCTGATGTTTCTTCGCCGCATCAATAAGATCTTGGGGCGGAATTTTAATTCCCAGATTAATGACCTCGAAGCCGTTATTGGAAAGAATGATATCGACAAGATTCTTCCCAATATCGTGCACATCCCCTTTAACGGTTGCGAGGATGACTCGACCGCGTAATGGCCCGTCGGCTTTATCCATAAAGGGTTGCAAGTGATTAACGGCCGATTTCATCACCTCAGCGCTCTGAAGAACTTCCGCGACAATGAGTTTATTTTGGCCAAACAAACGGCCCACCTCATCCATTCCTCTCATCAGAGGCCCGTTGATAATGGCTAATGGTTTCTTTTCTTTTAATAAAAGATCCAGATCGGCAATAAGGCCTTCTTTGGAACCTTCGACGACGCACTGAGAAATGCGATCTTCAAGAGGCAACTCGGCGCGGCTTTCTTTGGGTTTTTTCGCGCGATCTCGAAAATGAGCCGCAAACGCGGCCACGGGATCTTCGCCACAATTCCATAAGAGATTATCGCAAAGCTCAACTTCCTCCGGAGGAATCTGAGGAAACCGCTCGATCTTCTCAGAATTAACGATGGCTAAATCAAGCCCAGATTGAACGCAACGATAAAGAAAAACCGAATTCAAAATTTCTCTCCCTTGCGGAGGCAGGCCGAAGGAAACATTGGAAATCCCGAGAATCGTTTTTGTACCCGGAAAATTTTGTTTTAAGAGCTTGACGCCTTCGATCGTGTGAACGGCACTTCCGACGTACTGTGGATCTCCCGTGCCGCAAGGAAAAACAAGGGCATCCCAATAGATATCCTCGGGAGGTATCCCGTATTTTTCCGTCAGCAAGTGATAGGATCGAGCTGCGATCTCTAGTTTTCGTTCGACACGAACACCCATCCCCTGCTCAGGATCATCATCAATACAGCCTACAATGAGGGCCGCGCCATATTGTTTCGCAAGGGGACAGATTTTTTCAAAACGCTCTTCTCCGTCCTCCAGATTAATCGAGTTGATCATAGCCTTTCCTTGGGACCATTTCAGAGCATCTTCAATGACAACCGCGTCCGTCGAGTCGATCATCAGCGGAACAGAAACTTTTTTTGTAAGCATCTCCAAAAAACGATTCATGTCCGAGCGCTCGTCCCGGTCCGGATTCGCCAGGCAAACATCGATAATCTGAGCGCCACTTTTGATTTGCCTACGTCCAACTTCGGAAGCCTCTTCCCACTTCTCTTGAACGATGAGTTCTTTAAAGAGCCGACTGCCAATCACATTCGTTCTCTCGCCAACCAAAACGGGTCTCATCTCTTCGGTGATTTCGAGCCAATCGATTCCAGAAACTGTTGATTTTCGTGTTGAGACAGGTTGGCGGGGAGGAATTTTTTGAACGACTTCCGCGAAAGCTTTAATATGTGCGGGCGTCGTTCCACAACAGCCCCCCATGAGATTCACCCAACCGCGCTGGCAAAAATCCTTTAAAATTTTGGCCATCATTTCCGGTGTTTCCAAATAGATTCCATTTTCATCCGGAAGACCGGCATTCGGAACGCACGCAATAGGAACTCGGCATAACGGCTGTAAAGATCTTAAGTGGTCCGTCATAAAAGCGGGACCTGTCGCGCAGTTCAGCCCCAAATAAAGAAGATCGCGGTTCGCCAAAGAAACGGATAAAGCTTCGATACTTTGTCCGGCTAACATCGTACCCATG
>CAZSZT010000122.1:0-5777 GCA_964611175.1 uncultured Bacteriovoracaceae bacterium | reverse complement strand
CCGGAAGATAAATTCGACCCTTTATAAAATCTTCTGGGGCATCTCGAAGAATATTAATTCTTTGAAGACCTTTTCCATAAGCCACCGCAAATGATTCCATCGTTGACGGAAGATTAAAAACTTTAATCCAAAAGGATCCCACACATCCGGCAATCGTATAGCAATACCAATCAAATGAGGCTGGGTCTTTAATTCCAAAAATCGGATTTTCAGAAGATGCTGCCGCAAATGTTTTCAAATCCCATTTCATTCCATGAATAAGAGTTTTTAAAACTTCGATTCCAGCTTCCTTGAAATTCCGAGGATTCTCGGAAAAGTTCGTCAATAGATCGCTTCCTGCCGTTAAAAGCTCACCTTCAGCCGTGGAAAAACTCCCTAAAGAAGGCTTTAGAGTCCAAATTTTTGAATCTTGCCGAAGAATCGCGTTTTCCCATTTCTCTAAATGAGTTATTCGTTCCTCTAATGTCCATTTTCCAGAATCAGTTAAGGTATCGGCCAGACGGGCCATCAGATAAACGAGAGCCACAAAGTTTCTTTGAAGGGGTGGAAGAGTTCGAAGGGTAAGGGCGAATGAACGAGACGTTGTCTCCACTAAAGACTGAAAACTTGTTCGATCCGTTTTCATCGGATTTCGATCCCCTTGCCTATTCTAAAGGACAATCTCACTTTCAGATCGCCTTTTGTTTTATTCTTTCCGCTGAAAAACGCAAAGCCTTAGATGAACTCTATGCGTTTTGCCGAATAGCGGACGATATCTCGGACGGAAAAGACTTTTCCGAGTCCGAAAAGCAAATGGGCCTTCAACGCCTTCGTCACTGGGTACGAAATAGGATGCCCGTAGCGCATCCATTTTGGGATTCTTTTCTTATTCATCGGCTGGTCTTTTCTGTGCCGGATTCAAGTTTATTAGGGATTTTAGATGGCGTGCAAATCGACTCCCACGAAGGCGCCGTTCGAATGAGAGACTGGGATGAACTCAATCGATATTGTCATGGTGTCGCTGGATGTGTGGGAGAAGCGGTTCTTCACGTTCTTGAAGCGGGCAGTTCCCACGCACAAAAATATTCTGAAATGATGGGGCGTTGCCTTCAGTACTTAAACATCATGCGCGATCTCGATGAAGATAAGAAAGAAAATCGATTGTATGTTCCACAAGAATTCTTAAAGAGCTTGGGCGTGCTTGACGAAGATTTTCCAAGTCAAAAATTCTATCCAACAATTCGAGAGGAACTTTATCAAAGAGCTCAAAAATTTTACGAAGAGGCGACTCCTTATTCTTGGAAATGCTTACCTGCTGAAATCATGGCCTCAATTTATTGGGACGGAAGCCGAAAATATTGGAAAAACGGAAATTCCCGAAAATTATCCAAGAGGCAAAAGATGGTCGCCGCGATCCGAACCTGTATCCGATTTATTTTTGGATTAAATCGCTAGAATTTTTTTAAGACGGTCGACGACACCGGCAGTATCCAGACGAAATTCTTTATAATTATCTTCTGGGGACCCGGATTCTCCGAAATCTTCGACGCCGACGCGATGAAACTTAACTGAGCATCCATTCTCCGCTAAAACTTCGGCTACCGCAGACCCTAAGCCCCCTGTCGTATAATGATCTTCGGCAGTAACCACAAATTCATGGGAAGACGCCAATTCTAAAACCATTTTCTCATCGATAGGTTTTAACGAACAGGCGTTTACGACTGTGAATTTCTTCCCTAGCTGATCATCCGCACCCAAACAAGAATGCACGAGCGCTCCGGTTCCAATCAGCGCGAGTTTGGAACCCGTCCTCAGTTTCGACCACTTACCGGGTCTAAATTCGTAATCAGCTCCATAGATGGACGGAACTTTTTGGCGAGTCAGACGAATATAAGAAGGAATATCTTCTTGAACGATGTGCCGAATAACCGCTCGTGTTTCTTGATCGTCGGCGGGTTGATAAACATTCATGAGCGGAAGCGAACGCAACAAGGCAACGTCTTCAAGACCCATTTGAGAATGCCCATCCTCTCCAATCGCCACTCCTGAGTGAGTTCCTATGAGTTTTACATTGGCGCGATTGTAAGAAACGGACATTCTGATTTGATCGTATCGACCCGTTAAGAAACATCCAAAGCTACAGGCAAACGGAATTTTTCCGGAAAGAGCTAAGCCTGCGGCGGTTCCGATCATATTGGCTTCGGCAATTCCCATTTCAAAAAATCGATCGGGAAATTTTTTTGCAAATTTTTCAGATTTAGTGGATTTACTCAGATCTGCATCTAAACAAACCAGGCGGGAATTTTTTTCTCCTAACAGAGCGAGCTCCTCCCCAAAACTGTCGCGAGTGGCTTTCATTCTAACTCCCCAAGAGCACGCTTTAATTCTTCATCGTTCGGCGCAACTCCATGCCAGTCGATTATTTTTTCCATAAAGCTCACGCCTTTACCTTTCACCGTGTGAGCAATAACCATCGTCGGCTTTCCAGAAATTCTTTGGGGAAGGACCTCCCTTAATGCCTTTCGATCATGGCCATCGACTTCGAGAACGTTCCAATTAAAGGCTCTCCATTTATCGATAAGCGGCTCAAGGCTCATGACTTCGTCCGACGTTCCGTCGATCTGACCATGATTGTAATCGGTGATGACCGTGAAATTATCCAACTTAAATTTTCCAGCGCTCATGGCCGTTTCCCAAATCTGGCCTTCTTGAGATTCACCGTCTCCAATGACACAAAAAACCCGATAGGTCTTTTTGTCGATCTTTCCGGCTAAGGCCATCCCTTGTGCAATCGAAAGACCTTGACCTAAAGAACCCGTAGCCGCCTCGACACAGGGCAGGCGGTAGCGATCTGGATGCCCCTGAAGCGGAGAGCCCCAGCGTCGAAGACTCATCAGCCAATCTTTAGGAAAGAATCCACATTCCGAAAGCACCGCATAAAGTGCGGGCACCCCATGCCCCTTCGACAAAACAAAACGATCTCGATCTTCCCAAAGCGGTTCTTGGGGCTTGTAATTTAAGATATCTCCAAAGAGAGTCATCAAAATGTCTAAACAAGAAAAGCTCCCGCCGGGGTGTCCAGATTTCCCCGCATGAATCATTTTCAAGATCGTGGCACGAAGCTCCTTGGCTACTGCATCATTGTTAACAAGGGAAGATTTGGTCGAGGTTGGTTGAGTTAGCATAAATTCCTATGATAAATACTCTATATGGGAAAAATATATAACCTGTTTTCTACCGCAGAACCAAATCCTTCTACCCATTCTTTAGAGTCCGCCAACGAAGTCCTCCCGCTCGTCAGAAAATTCACGGAAGAAGCGGTTAAAGAGACAGATGCCTTGTCCGTAAAGATTCAATACCTAGCAAAGGGCACCCCTCCCTTTAAGGCCCTTTGCAAGCAATATGACGAGATTTTAATGCGCTGGGCGGAGCGAATTCATCGCCTAGGGGCACAGGCCAAGGGATTATGGCTTGTCGATTTTGATACGGGTGAAGGTTATCTGTGCTGGTCATACCCCGAAGAACGGGTGGAACATTTCCATGGCTATGACGGTGGTTTCAAAACCCGAACGAAGATTGTTTAAGCCATTTCCATAACAGCTTGGCAAAGTTTTCGAATTCCTTCGGCAATATCTTTAAGATGTGCGTCTCCGTACATATAAGCCGCGGTACTCACCACTTTTCTGTCCTGATCAATCGCGATCTCTGAAACCTTCGTAGGGATATGTTGAACCTTCATTTTTTCTAATGTTTTTGCCGTGTCTGGATCATTTCCGATCGTCAATTTTACGCCGCCATATTTTTCAAATACCTTTCCGACGATCGCAGGGGCAATGCAAACGGCGCCAATCGGCTTTCGATCGGCGATAAATCCTTCCAAAAAGTTCTCTACTGATTTTTCAACTTTACAGTTTGAGCCTTCGGTCGCAAAAGTACAAAGATTCATCGCCGCTCCGAAGCCACCGGGAAGAACGACAGCATCAAAATCCTTTGAATTTGCTTTTTCTAGGGGAAGAATTTTTCCGCGGGCAATGCGTGCGGCCTCCCCTAAAATGGATCTTTTATGGCCCGTTGGTTTTCCGGTCAAATGATCGATTTCATTAAAGTCTTTAGAGGGGGCCAAACACTGAACTTCCGCTCCAGCAAGATCCAATCCCCAAAGAGTAAAAACGGATTCTCGAATTTCTGCGCCGTCTTTGAATCCACATCCTGCAAGAACAACAGCAACTTTTTTCATAAGGACCTCCTCAGTTCAGCTATAAACACTTATATCCTAGCTCTTTTGCGATTTTCGATTGGCTTTTGTCCAGTGAAATAAAATGCTTCTCTCGCTCTTCCCCAAAAAAATGCTCGGAAGCCGCTAGATGATGAAGGTCTGCGCCACGCAACCATCCTGCTTTCAAGATTTCGGAATGATAATTCATAACTTCAGCATTCAAATCAAGGAGAGAACAATACGTCCAATGGCTGAGTCCCCAGTTTTCAGGAAGTCTTTGTTCCCTTGCTAAAGCACTAGCCGTTTCACTCAAAATTAAAATTGAACTAATAAATGTATATTTCTTTTCCAACTCTCTGAATCGATCACTGCCTTCGAGAACAAAGGATAATAAAAAGCTTGTATCCAAGTAAGCAAAGGGCTTATCCGCTACCATTAATCTCGGCTTTCCAAAAAGCGTTTTACCGCGCCCGAGACCTTATTTGCCCGCCAGTGTTCTCCAGTTTTTGGTTCAATGATCTTCCCAATTTCGACCAAATCTCTATATCGCTCCCTCAGGGATACATCGTCACTGATAGGCACAAGCTTCGCCATGGGTTTTCCTCGATTCGTAATGATGATGGAGCCGGACTCTTGAACCAGACGGATCAATTCACTGAGCTTATTTTTGGCCTCAAAAATACTGTAGGATCTCATCTCAAAATGATCTAGCTAATCTAGCTATTTGTCAAGAGCCTTAAAACGCGCGACCGGAGCGATTCGTCCGACCTTAGGTCGGCCTTTGGCCGAACCCGACCCGAGGGTCGGGCGTTCACCCATCTTGCCCCGAACTTTGTTGCTTCTCGAAATTTCAATTGTAAAATGCGCGACCGGAGCGATTCGAACGCCCGACCCTCTGGTTCGAAGCCAGATGCTCTATCCAGCTGAGCTACGGTCGCCTATCAAAAATTCCAAAGATCTCTATACCATCAATCCATGCGCCACATTTTCGCGCAAGCAATTGCCGCTTACTTCCGCAAAATAAGCATTTTTGTTTAGATCTGCCAATACCCGAGAATTAAGGTAACTCATTCCAGACCGCACACCACCCGCTAGTTCATTGATGATTTCTCGAACAGGACCTTTACATGGAACGAAACGACTCTCCCCCTCGGGAGCCATTCCTTCTGGAAGCTCTCCCCCCCTCCAAGAGGTTTGCGCCGATCGAGAAGCCATCCCTCGATACATTTTCTTTCCATTCACGAGTTCGCCCGGGCTTTCCAAACTTCCCGACAATAAAAATCCAAGCATGCAGCTTGAAGCCCCGGCGGCTAAGGCTTTCATGACATCACCGCTCGTCTTAATTCCACCGTCTGCAATGAGGGGAACTCCTTCCTTTCGACAAATTTCGGCGCTCATTCCTATGGCTGTAAGTTGAGGCATTCCCACACCGGTAATAATCCGGGTCGTACACATACTTCCAGGCCCAATACCCACTTTGATGGCATCCGCACCGGCCTGAATGAGTTCCAAGGTCGCCTTCGGAGTCGCCACATTTCCAGCCACGATATCGACGCTTTTGAATTCCTTTTTCAAAAACTGA
>CAZSZT010000121.1:1309-5806 GCA_964611175.1 uncultured Bacteriovoracaceae bacterium | reverse complement strand
ATTTTTGTTTGCCTTTTAAACCTGTTCTCTTCAGGGACTTTTATTGTTTTGAAGAGCATGTGATGGCGGCGAGAAAGGGGCGAGGTTTGGAAATGATTCCGGAGTGGTATCAAGCTCCGATCTTTTATTATTCCAATCCTTTAAGTTTTCGTGGGCCTTCTGAAAATGTTGAATATCCGAAGGGTTCCAACGAAGTTGATTTAGAGCTAGAGATTGCCTGCGTTATAGGAAAAGAAATTCGCAATGCGACTTTGGAATCTGCGGCCGAATCCATTTTTGGTTACTGTGTTTTAAATGATTGGACGGCGAGAGATTTTCAGCGTTTTGAAATGAAGGTGAATATGGGACCTACGAAGGGAAAAGATTTCGCCACAACTTTTGGATCTTTTATCGTAACGTCTGACGAGATCGCTCATCGACGTTCCGGAAAGGGTTACGATATTGAGTTTGAGGCCTCCATTAACGGTGAAAGAATCACCCGGAAAAATTGGAATAAAATTCAGTTCTCATTTGAAGAGATGATTGTGCGAGCTTCTCAGAATTGTAGTCTTTATCCCGGGGAAGTCATTGCAAGTGGAACGATGGGTGGGGGATGTTTATTGGAGCATAATTTGGGGAAAGATACGAAGCGCTGGTTAAAAGTTGGAGATTGTGTTGATCTTCGATGGTTAGAAGGCGGACCTAAACTTTCAAATCGATTGGTTGAAAAATGAATATTTATCAAAAACTCGGAGAGGTAGCCGAGAGACCCCATCTTCATTTGCCTGCTGGAACCTATGAAGAAGAAATTGGCTTAGATGGTTTCTACGGCCCCGCGAGCCATCTTTATCATTACCATCCCCCCACTCAGTGGAAATCGATTGCCGCTTCTCGATTTCAATGGGCGCATCGAGAGGAAGCTGTCCCAGATTTTTTGCGACCCCAATGTTATAAGAAAGCTCCCGAGGATCTTTCTGGAGATTTTTTTAGATCGGCTCGGTTGCTATTTTGGAATGATGAGTTATCCATTTCCATTCATCGAATCACAGACTCGAGTTCCATTTATTTTCGAAACGCCGATGCCTCCGAGCTTTATTTTTGTCATGACGGTTCTGCAACTTTAGATTCCGTATTGGGATGTTTAGAGATTTCATCCGGAGATTACCTCGTTATTCCAAAAGGAGTGACCTATCGATGGAAGGCTTCAAATGCGTATTTACTTCGAATTGAAAGCTATGGGTCCTGGTATAAAAAGCCTGAAACGGGAATTTTAGGTCGACAGGCTCTTTACCACGAAGAGGGGATTCATAGCCCGAAATTTACACCGAAGATTTCATCGGACTCTTCATCTGTCGTTCGGGTTCAAAAGGATCTGAAGTTAACGGAAATAACTTATGGTTTCGATATTCGCAATCTCTCTGGGTGGTGCGGGGATCTTTATCCGTATATCTTGCCGACAAAGAATATTGCACCTGTTTTAAGTTCGGTTGCTCATCTGCCCCCGAGCATCAACTCGACGTTCATTGCAAACGGCTTCATCGTTTGCACCTTTCTTCCTCGGCCTTTAGAAGAGCCTCCAGGAGCTCTGAAAGTCCCCTTTTTTCATTCAAATATTGATTACGATGAATTTATTTTTTATCACGCAGGAGATTTTTTTAGTCGGGACAATATGGGAACGGGTTATATCACGATGCATCCCCGAGGGATTAATCACGGCCCTCATCCCAAAGCGTTAAGTTCACAAGGTAAGAAAACTCGTACGGACGAAACAGCCGTCATGATTGATACGATTAAGCCTTTACGGATCTCCAAATGGATGAGTGAGATGGAAATGAAAGATTATTGGAAATCTTGGAGCGCTTAATCGAATGCCAAAGTTCTTAGAAACATCCAAAATGTCGCCTGCCGAAGTCTTTAAGCTTATGCTGGGCTTTATTGCCCCACGGCCAATAGGATGGATTTCAACGATTTCAGAGTCCGGTGTTCCTAATCTCGCGCCCTTTTCTTTTTTTAATATGATGGGCAATAATCCAGCGGTTCTAGCTTTTTCTCCGGCTCTTTCTCGGGAATTAAAACGAAAAGATACACTGATCAATGTTGAACAAACAAAAGGCTTCGTTCATAACGTTGCCACGAGAAATTTGGCGGAATCCATTAATTTGACCTCCACCGAATACCCTTATGGCGTAAGCGAATATGAAAAGGTAGGACTTACCCCACTTCCAAGTACTTTTGTTAAAGCTCCTCGGGTTAAGGAAGCTCTTATTAATGTCGAATGTAAGTTGATTCAGGTTGTGAGCCTGGGGGATAAGCCCGGTAACGGCCAAATTGTTTTAGGGGAGGTGGTCGCGATTCACATCAATGACGAGTCCATTTTAGATCCCAAAGGCCTCATTGATTCTTCAAAGCTCCCCGTCATCGCCCGTTTAGGAAAATCCGAATATATGGACTTCGGACAAGTCTTTGAGATGGAGAAGGCGTACTAGAATCGAAGAAATTCTTCACAAAGTTTATTCCTGGGACCAGTTAGACCGTTAATCAGAAATAATCTTTAGCCACCACATATCTCCCATGTCTCCCAAAGCGTTGAAAAAGCCACCGAAGATGGTTAAGCCGTCGATTTGACGTCGCCCGCGTGTTTGTTTGTAAAAAACAATGGGGCTATCTTGTCTCTCCCTGGGGCCTTGGCCGACGATGTCTACTAACTCCCATCGGGCCCCATCCCACGCCCAGACATCCGAATATTGTACATAATCATCGCCGCCGCCAAATAGGTAAGTGACTTTGCGAATGGGATCATAAGTCATCGAAGCGCCACTACGAGGCTCTGGGGCAATCGGGGTTTCCATCCGAATCCATTCGTATTGACCATTTGTGCTCGAAGAACGGAAAACCCAAGTATCTCCAAAATATCGGTAGCGGCCGTTCTCAATTTCGGTTGAACCTCCGAATAAAACAAGTTCGCGCCCTTCGATATCGGTAGCCATCGCATGGCGAAATCGGGGTTGTGGGGCCTCCCCGTTGGGAACAACCTCTCTCCAACTCCGCCCATTCCATAACCAAAGGTCATTGAAATAGGCGCCGACTTCATTTTTCCCGCCAAACAAAATGACCCCCCCGCCCGACAAATGCTCGCCGGCTGGAAGATAGCTCATCGTGTGTAAAAATCGAGGGCTTGGACCGGGAATATTTCGATAAGTCCAACGACTGCCCTCGAGGGTCCACGTATCGCTGAATGTGATGGGAGGCAGGCCGATCAAAAATACCGCCCCTCCAAAAAGAACCGTCTGATTGCGTCTTTGATCATAGGCCATCGCGTTGGCCGCTCGAGGGTTAGGGTTGCTTCCTTCACTGTAGAAATTTTGCCAATCTTCTCCTAATCTCCAGGTCCAGGTGAATGGGTCCACAAGGGGATAGGCGCCGAAAAGAACCAAACGCTCTTCCTGCGAATCATAAACCATAGCGTGAAGCGAGCGACTAAATGGATCCGTTTCATAATCCACGGGCTTCAGTCTCCATTCGCCCGAAAGAGGCCCCGCGTTAAGATGCGAACTGATGATCATTCCGATAACAAGACTCATCATCGTGAGTCGACGACCAGAAAAGAAATGCAACATTTTGAGAACTCCTTAAAACCTATTCATTCTGTAAACCCAAATATGATTGATGAAATAGAATGCCTGGCAGTGGAAGTCTAGATAAATCTGATGCAGGCCTTCAAAATTATTTAATCTAATTTAAGTAGACTTTTATGAGAAAAAGCGAAATGACACCGTCTCATTCGGCTTTCTGGGTAATTATTCTTGAGGGAATCGCCAAGGCCCCTTCAGTTTAGAGGATTATCTTAAAAATTTAAATTTTGGCGTTTCCAGACAAACGGCCTGGCGGGACCTTTCCTCTTCCAAGATTCTCAAAAAAAGAGGCAATACAAAAAGTCGAAGATATTTTCAATAAGGGTCCATTTCTTCTTTTTTGGGCTCTTCATTTGCCCCAAGCGAATTCGAGCTGTCGGGGGAATCCGTGGCTGGATCTTCCTTTGTTGCTGCTTCCTGTTTTTCTTTTTCCTTCTGAGCTTCTAGCTCTTTCCTTTTTTGTTCTTCCAAGGCCTTTTGCTCGGATTCTTTCTTTTCAGTTTCTTTTTTCTCATACAGAGTTTTACACTTGGTTGTGAGATAACCGGTATGGCCCGATAAACAGGAAGACGGGTCTTCATGGTCTTTTTGTTTGCAATGACGATAAACATCCTTTTTGCAATCTTTCCAGTCGTCGACGACGAGAGCCTGAATATTAAAACTCGTGAACACGAAGATAAAAAATACCCAATACTTCATGAGGCTATCCTAACACAATCTCCTCAGAAATGTTTTCGAGGTATTCTTTGACTTTAACGAGAAACCCTACCGACGTGGCCCCGTCAATTAATCGATGGTCATAGCTAAGAGCCACATACATCATGGGGCGAACTTGAATATCAAACTTCCCCTTTTCTTTCTCCATCGCCATCGGGCGGTGCTCAAT
>CAZSZT010000121.1:0-1286 GCA_964611175.1 uncultured Bacteriovoracaceae bacterium | reverse complement strand
CTAAAATTCCGCTTTGGGGGGGGTTGATAATGGGAGTGGAAAGAAGGGAGCCGAAAATTCCACCGTTCGTAATCGTAAAAGTCCCACCACTCATTTCCGGAATCTGAAGTTTTCCGTCACGGCCTCGTTCCGCCAGATCCGCAATCTTTGACTCCAATTGAGCGTAGGATAGGCTTTGAGTATTTTTGATAACCGGAACAACAAGACCCTTGTCGGTGCTAACGGCGATTCCAAGATGAACGGAGTTCGAATAAATAACGGAATCTCCCTCGATCCGAGCATTCACATCGGGATAATGTTTCAAAGCCTCGATCACAGCTTTCGAAAAGAAGGACATAAAACCGAGCTTGACCCCAAATTTTTCAGCAAAAGTGTCTTTGAGCTTGGATCGAACTTCTAAAACCCGACTCATATCGATTTCATTAAAAGTCGTTAACGTCGCAGTCGTCTGCTGAGATTGAACGAGACGCTCGGCGATTTTCTTTCTTAATGTACTCATCGGCTTTCGTACTTCATCTGTGGAAGTTGTTGACCAAGGAGTCGGCGTTTGAAGGGGAGGCTGAAATGTTCCTTCGCGAACGGCTTTGCGTTTACTTGGAGCCAGCCCCTTTAAATCCTCAGTCGATACATTCGTTGTCGCTTCCATGCTCTTCCCCCCCCCTGATTTCTTTGTACTTTCAACTTTCGTCGATTCATCCTTCGTAAACTTTGTCGGCGATGCAACGTCCACACTCGGATCAATCATTCCGACCAGGGCACCGACTGCGGCCGTTTTTCCTGCGGGAACAAGGATGGAGACTCGCCCCGAGGCGGCTGCCGGAACTTCTAAAGTTGCTTTGTCGCTATCCAATTCAAATAAAGGCTGGTCCTTTCGAACGAGATCGCCTTCACTCACAAACCATTTGCCAATGGTTCCTTCGGATACCGATTCTCCAATGGTTGGAATAGTGACATTGATTTTATCGCTCATGATTAAGTTGTCCCCAGTGCGTCGTGAATCACTTGTTCTTGTTCTCGAAGATGTTTAATGGGAGAGCCCGTCGCTGGGCTCGCCGCTGGATTTCTTCCCGCATACTGCAAATCAATGCCCATTTCCATACACGCAAGTTTTACGAAATTCCAAGCGCCCATATTTTTGGGCTCCTCTTGTGCCCATATCCACGGTGAAATCGATCCATGAATGGCGTGGAGCTTTTTTAGTTGTTGCTTATCCAGAGGATAAAGCTGTTCCAAACGAATCAAGATCAAATGCTCAAGAAGATTTCTTTCTTGAGCCGTTCTCCTGA
>CAZSZT010000120.1:0-5813 GCA_964611175.1 uncultured Bacteriovoracaceae bacterium | reverse complement strand
TGCTGATCAACCAGTATGAAACGAAAGTAATCAAAGTAGGAATCCGCACATCCGAAGCTCCTCGAAGAGCGCCTACACAAACGCCTTGAATGCCATCAAAGACCTGAAAAATACCCGCGATGATTAAAAGCTTGGCGGCAAGTTCTTGAACAAGAACATCCTTAATATAAAGAGACGGCCAATAATTTCGGCCCAAAATAAATAAGACTCCACAAAAGCCTTGAATGATCGCGGCAAGCGCCATCGCTCCAAATCCAATTCTTCGAGCAGCCTTCCAATCATCTCGGCCAACAGCATTTCCAACTCGAACGCCGGAAGCAACGGATAGTCCGATCGCTACCATAAAAGTCATCGAAGCCATACTGATCGTGACCTGATGTGCGGCTAAAGTAATCGCCCCCATCCATCCCATCATCACCGCAGAGCCCGCGAATACACCGACTTCAAACAAATACTGAAAACCACTCGGAAGGCCGAGTTTAAAAATCTTAAAAATAATTTCAGTGTTCCATTTTGAAAACCAGAAGTCAGGCCTGTAAGGAATGAACCGGTTCGACTCTTGAATATAAACGATCATCGCCATCGCCATTAGGATTCGGGTGACTAAGGTTCCGATTCCAGCGCCCAAAAGTCCAAGGGCTGGAAAACCCGCATTGCCATAAATCAAAAGCCAGTTCAACAAAACATTTAAGCCAATACCCCCAAGCATTAAAAGCATGGGCTGAAAGCTTTGAGAAAGGCCTTCAGCAAACTGACGAAACCCTTGAAAAATCATGGCGGGAACAAGGGACCAAGCCGTCACCATCATAAACGCCCGCGCTTCGCGAGCCACCTCATCGGTTTGCCCAAATATATCTAAACGATACGTGAGAAGATGCATTCCAAAAGCCAACAAGAAAGAAACAACGATATTAATCAAAAGCCCATGACGGAGGACTTCTCCGCATCTTTTAAATTCCTGAGATCCGTCGGCCTGAGCGACAAGAGTTGAAATCAATGACGAAATCCCAACCGCAAAAACAAAGGCCACAGAAAAAAGGCTCTGGGCGAAAGCTGAAGCCGCCAAAGGAACAGCACCCAAACGCCCCACCATAACGGCATCAATCACTCCCAAGAGCATCTGCCCAACTTGCGCCAAGATAATCGGAATAGCTAAAATAACCGTCTGACGAAGTTCTTTGACATAAATTTTCAAGAGGATGGTGCGCACAAAGATTTCATAGGGTTTTCACGAATTTTTTGCTATGTTTTTGAAAGAAACATAAAATCTTGGGAGGGGAAATGAAGATAATAAACGGTCTTATTCTTAGTTTAATTTTGGGATGTGGAATCTTTCTCACATTAGAAACTCACGCCACCCGTGAACCTGAACAAAAGATCTCGGAATCTTTACTTCAAATCATCGATCAAGGTGGAAATATTCCAGGTGCCATCATTGTCCTCGCCGAACAAGCGGATCTTAGCGAAGCGAAAAATCTCACAACCAAGGAAGAAAAAGGAACTTTTGTTTTCAATCAGCTTCGTGAGGTGGCTCAGCGAACCCAACCCCCGCTTCTTCAGACCTTGGCAGCCAACAAGGTCAAATACCAACGTTTTTATATCAGTAATATGGTGGCAGTTTTCGACCCAGGATCCTCTCTCCTTAAGGAAATTGCAAAACGTGATGACGTGGCCAAAGTTATTTTAAATCCTAACATCAAATTTGAAGAACCCCTCATTACCGATGATCTCGACCGGGCCGCAGGCCTTTTAGAAGGAGGCATTGAAAGTAGCCTGGTCTCCGTTAAAGCTGATTTGGTTTGGAACGAACTGAATATTCGAGGCAAGGGAATTTTGGTCGCGAGCCAGGATACCGGCGTTCAGTGGGACCATCCGGCGTTAAAAAATAAATATCGGGGTTTTGATGGAGAACAGGTCGATCACTCCCTGAGTTGGCACGACTCCATTCATTCCCCTCTTACGAGCGGAAACGGAAACTCCTGCGGTTACGATCTCGCGACTCCCTGCGATGATGATCAACATGGAACCCATACGATCGGCACGATGGTTGGAGATGATGGAAGTAAAAATCAAATTGGAATGGCTCCGGAGGCACAGTTCATTTCATGCCGTAATATGGACGCAGGTTTTGGAGCCCCCACGACTTATATCGAATGCTTTGAATTCTTTCTCGCACCCTATGCACAAGGAAAGGACCCCATGATGGACGGGGACCCAACGAAAGCTCCTCATGTGATCAATAATTCCTGGGGATGTCCAAGATCGGAAGGCTGTGAAGGAAGCGAATTTTTGCCTGTTCTTAAATCCTTAGCGGCTGCTGGAATGATGGTTGTCGTCTCTGCTGGAAACGAAGGAGCAAACTGTAAAACCATTAACGATCAGCCTGCGACCCATTCCTTGGATACTTTTTCAGTGGGAGCTTTGAATCATCGCACTGGAAAGATTGCAAGTTTTTCAAGTCGCGGACCTTCCTTATTCGATGGCCAAATCGGCCCGGATGTTTCGGCTCCGGGGGTAAGCATTCGATCCGCGATACCTGGAAACAACTACGCTGGCGGTTGGAGTGGAACCTCGATGGCGGGGCCGCACGTTGCGGGACTCGTGGCCCTGATGTGGTCGGCGAATCCAAAACTCATTGGCAATATCGAAAGAACGGCAGAAATAATTCGAAACACCGCGGAACCCAAAGAATCCGATCAAAATTGTGGCGATACGACGGGTGTTCCGAACAATATTTACGGCCATGGGGTCGTGAACGCTTACGAGGCTGTAAAGGCCGCTTTAGCCGAGTAATAGGTCTTAATCCCCTTTTAAAGCCCTTTCTGAGGGCCTATGCGATATAAATGTCTCATGGTATAGCTTTGTTCCGTGAGACATTTATTCCTCAGTTTGTCGACTGTTTTCCTTTTGAGCTTTTTGGAAGGCTCTCCCGAAGCGGCCACTATTCCCACGGACAAGGCGGCCCATTTTGGAATTGCCGCCACCGCTCAATCCACCTGTTCTGCGGCTGGCCGTGTCGTCAGCAATTCAACATGGGGAGCTCAGATCGTCTGCTTCGTCGCCATCAATGCCGTGGGCGCCGTCAAAGAATTTACCGATCCTTATCATGGGCATTCACGAGACGAACGTGATATTTATGCCAATCTTGCAGGGTCTGGAATTTCTTTTTTTGTCTTTTCTATGGCGTTTTAGGAGTTACAACTCCATAAACTTCCTGCCGGCTTGAACGGATTCAGAGATCAGAGTGTTCAGCTGCTCAGGACTTTGTTTCATCTCATTAAAAGATGGCCATGAAGAAAATTCGATCGGATTCACCGGACAACCAAGACCCGCATGATGGCAAATAAGATTTGCGTTTTGAACCGCCATGGCTAATGACCTTGTAGTTTCTGGAGCTTTCGAAAAATCATGATGATGATGAACAAGATCCATGGCTACGGATCCTTCGAGATTCCATTTTTGAACGACTGTCTTTCCTACGACAGAATGAAATTCATGAAAAGCGGGTGTTAAAATCGAAGCCTTCATATCGGGAATGGTAAACGGCTTCGCGTCGAAGGGACGGTAGGCTTTTTTAGCGATTTGTTTGGCTTTTTCTCTTTCTTCTTCCTCTAATTTAATGGCCAGTCTCACTAAAACGAGTTTTCCGATATCATGAAACAGGCCGCCCAAAAAAGCATCGTCCGCCGAAAGTGAAAACTTGGTTGCTAGATGCTGGGCTATCCCCGCGCAAGCCAAAGAATGAGTAAGAATAGGTTTCGAAAAATCTTCTGCTCCAGGAATATGGAAAACTTTCTGTGCCCCCACCGCAATAACAATATCCTTAATGGACCTAAGCCCAATCCGGCTCATGGCGTTCGTCAAAGATTTTATTTCTGCCACCCCCTTAAACATGGGGGAATTGGCGGCTCTAATTATGCCACTTGTAATGACTTGATCTTGTTGAATGGCTTTTTCGATTTGTGCAATACCTGTATGAGGGTTCTTGAACAGCTTCATGACTTCCGTCACAACTGGCGGAAATGCGGGAGTTTCAAATTCATTTTTTGTGATCGTCTTTTTAAGATTTTCGTTTACGAGCTTAATGAAAGGTGACGTTGGGATGGCGTTTGGTTCAATATTTTTGGTTTCTTCTAAAGTTTTGATATCTTGATGCGGCAATTGTGAAGACATAATACGTTTATTATGCCAGCGAATTTCCAATGAAGCTGAGCCCCAATGAAGGTCTCTTCTTAATTACTAGACATCCATCGTATTTCTCCTATGCTCCGTTCATGATTAATCAAGGAATTCTCTTTCTATTTCTTCATGCTGCTCCGACGACCGAGGAGGCGGCCTGCGCCGCCGATGTTCAGGAAACGACGCCGGCAAAGGTTAATATTTCTGAAGTCTTAAACGATATGATGGCTCTCAAAGACAAGGCAGGACGTTCGCTTATTTCAAAAATGAATCCAGAACTTGAAAGAGCGATTCGGGACTTGTTCGAGAGAGACCCCAAAACAATTTCAAAGCTCGAGCAGTTTTATGGACTTTTATTTCATCTTGCGAAACATAAAAGCATCGATGACCCTACGGTCCATTTCGATATTCAAACTGTCCGCAAGCTCTTGATTTCAAGCAAAGTTTTTTCAGTACCGGAGGTCCCCAACCGCATGACGGAAGTTTCCGTATTTTGGACGTCCTATCACAAACGAGCGACTTACGAAGTGAAATTCGATCAAAAAGAATTTCGGATGCCTCTGAATAAGGGAAAAGGGTTCTCGAATTTCAGAGAAGGATTATGTCAGACGGCTAAAGAAGTTGTTTTTTATGGGGGCTTCAAAGTCAATGTCTCGATGACGAGAGACAACCATGTGTATGTCGATGAATTTAAGAGTGTTGATCTCTATGGAGATTTCGGGGCTCGTGGTGTTGTCGATGTGGATATTAATTATGTCACGGTTAAGTCCGTTGAGTTTCTAAACGGTTCCCCTCTCGGAATTGTTCGTGCCAAGGTGGCTAAACGCGAATTCGAAACAAATGAACATTCGTGGCTTCTTCGACTCGTCGCCACTCTCGTCACCGACAAATCCACTCAGCCGATTGATTGGTAAGGACCGGTCCAATTCTTTAAAGGTTCCGAGATTAAATAGGGCTTTTTTGAAAGGAAGTTTTGGACCGCGAGGTACCGAGCATTGAAATGATTCGGTCGCTCCTCGGCCAATGTCTTTGTACTGCCGTATGGCTGAAAAACGGGATTAAAACCAAAACTTTTTCCGCGAGCGGGTACGATTGTTCCGGAAACTTCACCTCTAAAAATTTCGACCTTTTCGTTTCGATGAATCCCTAAATAACAAATGAATTTCGCCGTTCTCTCCTCATATTGAGACAACTCATCGATTTTCCAACGAACCCCGACCCCAATTTCGGCGCCTTCGACCTCAAGAGACGTATCGTCGACTAAAACATTTTCGAACTGGGACACTTTATAACGATTAATGGTAAGAATGTCGGCATTAGGTTCTCGCAGATCCTGTTGATACGCAATGACTTCTTCCGAAAAGAATGTCTTGAATTCTTCGAGTTTACCTGGATTGCTCGTATTGATAAAAATCACAGAAAATAATCAACACGAAAATCTAATGAATAACAATCGCCTCTTTTGTGGCAACGCGATCGGGATAATCTTCTTTCAGTCTTTCCAGAGCCTTCGAAGCTAATTTTTTAAAATACGGATCTCCATAATCCGATCGTGGGAGATCTAAAACTTTCTGATATTCCAAAGACGCTTCTTCAATTTCATCGGTTAGTTCCAAAGATAAGGCAAAATGGTA
>CAZSZT010000119.1:0-5831 GCA_964611175.1 uncultured Bacteriovoracaceae bacterium | reverse complement strand
CAAAGGATCCTCGCAAACTCGATCGAAAGGCAAATCTCATAAATGCCGCATAATCCTCAAAATTCGCCGCTCCCAAACCCCCCGACCCACAAAAACTTCCTCGATCGAGAGAGGCGTCCGCTCGCGATTCGCCGGTTACGAGATTGGAATTAAAATCTTCAACCCATTCCCAAATCAGTCCGTGAAGATCATGAACTCCAAAATCATTGGCAAAAGTCGATCCCACCACCGGCAAAACGTCCGGTGTCGGTTTGGAATACCAATCCAAAATGCTTTGAGTTAGGTTCTTAACTTTTTTATAGGAGGCTCCGACGTATTCCCATTCCGCCAAAGTTGGAAGGCGCTTCCCCTGATTTTCACAATAAGCCCGAGCCGCAAACCAAGAAACATATCGAACGGGGCTTTTTTGAGGATGAATATTTCCGATATCGAGATCGGACACCCAATCGCTCAAATACGTTGTATCCGCATAAATTCGTTTTACGTTCGAGCGCCTCCATTCGGCGTTTTGATCCACGAATTTTTGAAAGTCCTCTCGCGTCACCGGAAAACGATCCATCCGAAACGCAGGAACTAAAATCTTTTCCCCTCGTTTCAAAGATTTTTTTTCCGAATCCGAATCTGGGTCCGGTTCCACATAAAGGGGGCGATAAAATCCCTTTTGAACGGGAACCATCGATTCCGCATGGGTTTCTCCGATAAAGGAAGAAACCCATGTCGATAGGAGAATGAGATATCCGATTGCTAAAATCTGTCTAGCTCTCTCCTTCACGTCTCCATCAATGCTCCGTATTATTTTCAGGTGGTTTTTCGGCACGCAGAGTTTTTACTTCTGCAGGGGAAACCGTGTGGCCGGCATTTCCCCATGAGCCATAAACATAGGTTAAAATATTTGCGACTTCATCGTCCGTCAGATCGAGTTTCGGCATCACGGAATTATACGTTTGGCCATTCACGACAACAGCCCCTTGCAACCCGTGAAGAACGGTTCGAATCGCACGCTTCTTATCGGCGTTAAGATAATCAGATTGAGCCAGGGGTGGGAAAGCGTTTGGAATTCCTACGCCATTCGTTTGATGGCAAGCGGCACAAACCGCTTCGTATTTTTCTTTTCCGAATTGCATTTGTTCTTGTTTGGTTTTCGCCACTTGCAGTTTTTGCTTGCCCGGTATGGTTTGGACCGCCCCGCCTTCCGCCATATAAATTCTATCCGAAATTTTTCCGGAATAGATTTCTTTGTTTTCTTGGCCATCGACTTTAATAAGACCGAGCGCCCCTTTGTTGAAGGTTCTAAAGATCGAATGATCCACAATGACAAGGGCTCCTGGGACCTCCACTTTAAATTCCACGATGGCCGATCCGCCCGCTGGGATCAATGTGGTTTGAACATTATGGTTCTTTAAATCCCCACCTTCCACGTACACATGATCGAAAATTTCGCCGATCACATGAAACGACGAAACTAAGTTGGGTCCCCCATTACCAACATAAAGACGAATACGTTCACCCACTTTGGCGGTTAAAGCCTTATCGCCAGCGAGCGCACCGACCGATCCATTAAAGAGAACATAATCCGGCTGTTCCTTTAAGGCCTTTTCCATTTCAAACGGTTGATAGCCACGCTGACCGTACGGCCCTTTCGTATAAAAATCTCCCTGCATGACATAATATTCACGATCGACTTTCGGCAATCCACCCTTTGGCTCCACCAGGATAAGACCGTACATCCCATTGGCGATATGCATACCGACGGGAGCCGTTGCACAGTGATAAACATAAAGTCCAGGATTGATCACTTTAAACGAAAAAGTCGACGTATGTCCCGGCGCCGTCATACTCGAAGCCGCGCCCCCACCGGGACCCGTTACAGCATGAAGATCAATATTATGCGGCATTTTATTGTTGGGATGATTCGAAAGCTGAAATTCGACAAGGTCCCCTTCACGAACCCGGATAAAACGTCCCGGAACGCTTCCTCCGAAAGTCCAAAAAGTGTATTCCACGCCTTCGGCGATGGGCGTTGTCTTTTCAACAATTTCAAGATGCACTTTTACTTTGGTATTATGAGACCTCTGAATGGGTGGTGGAACTTGAGGCGGGGAAGTTAGCAGGGCCTCTTCCTCGCCCCGAAACGAAGAACCCGAACACCCGCCGGCCAAGATAAGGCTGCTCATACCCAAGCCATAGAAAAGTCCTGATTTCCATGATTTCCATTGCGATAGTCTCGTTTTCATTCTGCTTAAACCTTTCGTTTCGTATTTTGATAATGCCGACCGTCTATTGTTACGTCTCACGCCATCTTTCTCAAATTAATTTTCCTAAATTCAACTCACCCTGCCTATGACCTAAATCATACATTCCGACGGGTTCGGAATGACTTGTACTTAAGTACTATGATCCAAAGAATAGGATAAAACTTGAAGACTTCCAAAAGCCGCAAGAGCGCCGAGATGATGGGCCATGATAAACGGAGATGCATTCATAAAAAGAGTAAAAAGGCCAAGCGCAACTTGTGCGACCACAAAAAAGCAAACCGAGTGGACCAAAAATCGATGGATTCTTTCTAAGGGTAGGACTTTCGATTTGAGGAAAAGGGCAACAGACGTGCCGAGACCTAATATTCCAATCGACCAATGAAGGCTCGTGATCGTCCTCGTGCCAAGACTCACCACCAAAGCTCCTCCAATAATTTGAACCCCGATAAGACTGTGAAGAATAGCAGCCAAGATTTTCAGCTCCCTTAAATTGGGCCGGCTTAATCGTTTCCTTCCAAAAACAATTTTTAAGATAGGCCTCAAGCAATAGGAAAAAATAAGAAAGGCCCCAATAAGCCGAAAGAGCATTTGGTAAGGACTCCAATGCCCCCGGTCTAAAAAACCTCCCTTTATGAGATACCAACCTAAAATTCCTAAAGCTCCCAGAACAAAGCTTGCGAGAATTTTTGACTGCATCCTCACGACGCGAGGCCCAGGCTTATTTCTTTCTTAACGATTTAACGTAATGAGCCAGAGCCCATCGAGTCTCTTCCGGTAAATGGGCATAACCGACCATGAGAGTGCCGGGAAGACCCTTTGTAATCGTCGAAAATATTTCTTCGGGTTTATCTCCGTTTTTAAAGGCTTCCTTTGAAAAATCTCGAGGCTTCGGCTTTAGAAACTGCCCTGCGGGTCCATTCCCATCGCCCAAATCGCCATGACAACTCACACAATTCGTCACATAAGCTTTCTTTCCTTTCTCCATTAAATCAGGACTTGGCTTTGAAAAATCAGCGGCCGTGAGTTGACCCGTCGTGACCAGACCAAACGAAATCCCCAGGCCCAGACCTAGGGTTTTAATATAGAATAATTTCTTCATTCTTCTTTTTTCCTTTCTTAATTTTTTTAAAATTCATTGTAAAATTCAGACACCGCAAAATAACGACTCCAAAACAAATTCCTCCCGTTAGGGCCAGGATACCTCCCGTAGCCATCACGAAAAATCCTATTTTTTGTCCAGCATTGAGAAAAACAAGTTCGGATCCATAAGTTTTTCGTTCCATCCCAAAGCTTCCAGCGATAAACATCCCCGAACTAAACAAGGTTTGGCCCACTCCATAACTCCATATTGAATACGTATAGGTTTTATGTGCAGATATTTTTTGATTTCTTAGCCACTCATAACTGATTCCCATAAAGGCCAAAGTCACCGAACCAATCGTCGCATGATAATGGGCCGGGACTCTCATATCCGCTCCTCGAATGAAAGCCCCAAAGACAAATCCAAGAAGCATTAATCCGAGACTCCAAACTACCGCCGCAAGAATCGAATGAATTTCCCGAGAGGACGTCCGTTTCCGTAAACGGAAAGCAAGCATCCCAATAAAAAGGATAATCGGGGGAGCAATTCCCCATCGCATCAAAAAACTAAAACCCTCCCGATAATCATTGCTTGTGATCGGATATTGAAACAAAAGAGGCACAATTAAAATCGGAAGCCCTAACCACGCGAATACCGGAAACAATTCTTCCCGAGAAAACAAACGTTTCTGAAAGGCCGTTGACAGAAGCAAGACCCAAACAACGACAACAAATACGGAACTCGAATGCTGAAGGAGATGTCCGCCCCCCCACATCGTCAACTCAAAATAAAGTTTGGAAGATGGAAACACTAGACCTCTCGCGGAAAAATGAGAATGAACAAGCGCCAAACAGGCAAAAAGGGAAAAAAGACTCCCGATCCAAAGCCCAAATCGTGAGTCTTCAAGGCCTTGGGATTCGGTAGCACCATCACGCTTTCTTGGAATCAAAGCCTCAAGACTCATATAATTCAAAACAACCCCAAGAAAATAAAGGCCTAGTCCGATCTTATGTCTGAAATGAGTCACGACTGGTATGTAGTTGGATAAAATGACTTCCACGTCGCGTCCCGGGAAAGACGTCATCATGAAGAGGACTCCAAACACGGCCAAAATAAACCCAAGAGTCGATGACCATGCCGGCTCGTCATTCACCGTTGCGCTTTGCTGATACAAAACCCGATGAACAAGCCCAACGGGAATCGCCGTAAACCAAACCAGATTGGCTAGATTCACATGAACAACCAGACACCAACGAATCCATTCGAGATGAATGAGGAGATCCTTCAAAAGGGGAACCTTGCCCATCAAAATGATAAAGGTCAGAAAACCACTTATTAAAAGAGATAGACACCCGAACAGGATCCAAGCCCTGGAGAGTTGCGATCGTGTCACCGAGGTTTCTCCTCTTTTAGAAGGAGCTTCTTTTGGTCCGGCGAAAGATAAATGAGGGCAATGGATCGATCCTGAATCAGAACGTTCCCCTCGAATTGAAGCCGAACGAAAGACTCATCATCGACTCCGACGGGTTCAAATGAAACAGTAACCCCGTGCGAGCCGAGACCAAGAACAAAAGGCTTGTCGACATAAAGAGGACGATCGGATCGAAACCCGCGAGCTTGAACCAGCCTTTCTTCCTGGAGAATTCCATCGACAAAAACCTTCAAATGATAGTCGACCCTTTTTTCTTCGCATTTTTGAAGCGTTCTCATGTGAAGGGGAAGGGATTCAAGTTCTTCAGGTGTTCGCGAATGACACTCCTTCACGGACTGCCCAACCAGTCGCCAACTCAGTCGAAGAATTCCAAAATGACTCGGAGAAGAAACGGCGGTAGCCCATTCAGAGAAAAAAGCGATTCCTAAAGAGAGAACGAGCCCCCCCGTTAAAGCTCCCTTCCAGGAAAAGAACAACTTTCGATCGGCTTTCAGATCCTTGGGAGACTCAAACTTTCTAAAGACCTTTTCCTCCTCCCCTTCCCCAACGGAAATCAGATCGATACGCGAAGGATCAACACGTTCGGGCAATCCGGGAATCCGAACCCCCGAAAGACGATCTCGAAGAAGGAGGTACGCATCCTTGTTTGTACAATTTCGCTCCGTGCAAGCGGCGAGAGTCACAGACTTAAAATAATGGGCGAGATAACCAATCGTTGCCATATGAAGAGTTCCCATGCACCGGATCGGCAAAAAACTCAGCCGAGGAGATCGATCCACAAAACTTTTCAATTTGGTTTCCGTATATTTTTGATTGATGCAACCGACGATCAACGAATATTGAGAACAGTCGATATCTTTCGACTGATAGGATCCAACGAGTTCCTTGACCATTTGGTATTGATCCGAACCTTTCCGACCGTACGGACCAATCGTCATGGGCCCACACGAAGCCGCGCAAAGACCGCAACTGACACAACGGGAAGGATCAACTTTCGCAACGAGTTCAGAAATGGCGGGTGCCTGCGTTCGAGGAATCATTTGAATCGCCTCGTACGGACAAT
>CAZSZT010000118.1:0-5849 GCA_964611175.1 uncultured Bacteriovoracaceae bacterium | reverse complement strand
GTGCAGGCCATGGCTCTGATAATTCAGTGATTTCTTGGATAGATTGGACGAGATTTCTACTTACAGATTATATCGGAATTCCTTGGATTGTGTCCGTAAGCATAAGTGTGATTGGGCTCTTCATTTTATGGACGGGTTTTAAAGAATGGCGGAGATCTGATGACCTCTATAGCCAAAGCTCACAAGGCGTCTTCTTATGGCTTTTAGGAATGATTTTGTTTTTAAGCATCATGGTTCCAGTTAAAAGACTATGGCCGCATTACCTCCATGCAGGTGTTATGTTACAGATCTTGGGGCTCCTCATGATGATTGAATTTTTGTGGAGAAATTATTCAAAAGCAAAACGCATTCTAGGCGCTCTCTTTATTGCCGGTCTTTTAAGTAGTCTTTGCTGGTTTGGAGGTCATAAAAACTGGGAAACTTATATCGAAGCGAGTCACCGCTCAATGGAGCCCATTCATATTGAAAGAATGAAACAATATAACTATATGATGGATTTAATTGATCAACTCGCTTCGGCCCTCCATCGAAAACCTCGAGTTCATTTTGATCCCGTCCTTTATGTTCCCGAGGAATCTCCGGATTTCACTCGCTTTATTCAATGGGGAGGGTTTCGGGGCTGGAACGAAGAATACGATCTCATTTTCCTACAGAAGGATCAAACCCCAGACGCCCCCCCCATAGCGCCTACCGTTAAAGAATATAAAGAGATGTCTCAAGCCCACGCAGATTATTTAAAACATGTCATGACACCAGAAGAAACGAATTGCCTTGAACGCCCCTGTTATCGACTCATTAAAAAAGATTATGGGGACTTTTATGCGTTGGTATGGGATCAGCATTTCTCAAAACTACCGAAAAACTAGGACTGCCTTTAAAATGGCTCTAGCTTCTCATTTCCATCTGTCAGGAAACTTGGTACATACGGCGTCTAAGCTAAGGTTCATTTTCTGAATCTCCGCTTTATAAACGTCAAGATCTTCGGGACGTCCTTGAAGGTCAGGAGAGACAAGACATATTTTAAATTTTGCGGCTCGCAAACTTTCGTAAATCTCTTTGCTTAAAGGAAGCTTCGAAAAGCAATCCACCCAAACCCATTCTACCTTTCCGGCCAAACCTAAAGCCGTTTCAATAGACTCATATTCTGAAAAACGAACAGCCGCTCGGGATAAGCCTGTTCGACTCTTCCAAATTAAAAAGGGGAAAGACATGTCCAAGAAAAAATAATCCTTGAGGCCTCGTTTATTGAGACACTCTAAGATACGGTCTTCAAGTCCCTCTTCTTTAACATTCAGAATCAATGTTTTGTGTTTATAATATTCCAGCCAGCTTTCGAAACGCTCGCCGATTTTAAAAGGCTCATGTTCGAGGATCAGATCTGAACCGTGGGATCTTAAATCAATTTCTACACCTAAATCCGTTGGAGTTTCCTGAAGAGACCGGATTGTATTCTTTCGATGAGCAATGATTTGCATGGATTAAGAGGCCCTTAAGGAACGTTTTAGTTCAAATGAAAAGTTTATCGTTCTTTTAATAAACTTCCACTTAGAGGCCCAACCGAAATTCCAATGGGATTGTCCGTAAATTCTTTCGGGAAACAAAACATCAAACCGAATAAGGCGCTTACCAAGTTTTCGAGCTTTATAATAAACATATAAATCGAGTGAAAAATCATGGGGTGGAGATTCCCATTGTTGGTAAAAAGAGCGGTGAAATAAATTAGGTTGTGCATTGATATCAAAGAGCCTTTGCCTCAAAAGAAGGCTTTCAAAAAGGGACATCCCCATTGTAAAAATCCGGTCCACTAAGGGCCGTTGGCGCCGTCTTCCCTTCACAAAGACATTCGTGGCATCGGCCTGACTTTCGATTATCTCGATCGCCTTTAGAACGTCTGTAGGATCTGTTTGCATATCGGCATGGGTCCAAGCCAAAAACTCCCCTTGAGCTGCCTCCAAACCTTTCAAAACGCCAAATCCATAACCTTGATTCTGTTTGACAACGATTTCTCGAGCAAATGGATAGCGTGGTAATAATCCCGCTAGAACTTCTGAGGTGTTATCCGTCGATCCATTGTTGACAATCAGAAGTTCGATGTCCTCTCGCTTTATAACATCGTTATATCGCTCCAAATTGAGGGGAATATTTTTCGACTCATTGTAACAAGGTATGATAATTGAATAGCGGTGCATAAGATCTTCCAATCGTGTTTTAACCTTGCCAAGATCTCTAAAATCGGGTCAAGAACATAGGATGCATTCCGTTTTAAATCGATTTTACCTCTTATTAGGAGATCGTTTTTGTGATTTTTGAGATCGCTAAAAACTCAATGTTTCTACAAAATCTCGTCGTAAAGTTCCGATCTGGAATTCACCCCTCCATCCAACACAATCTCGAAAAGATAGAAATTTTAAAAAAGGCCTTTTTTCATTGCGAGCTCGAAGATCTGTCCGGAAGTTACTTCGAATTCGGGGTTTTTGAAGGAACATCTCTTTACGCAGCCACTCAAATTCACCGTTCGTTGAAATCCAAGTTTGACCGCCGATTTTATGGATTTGATTCCTTTGACGATGGTTTCAAGTACTTTGATGAAAAAGATCGCCATCCATTCTTTAAAGCTGGAGATTTTAAAAGTTCGTACGCGAAGGTTCAAAATCGATTCAAGAATATTAAAGATGTTCATTTGATTAAGGGATATTTTGAGGAAAGTGTTCAGGATAAAAATCCGGAGAGTATATGCGGTCAGGATAAATGTGCGGTTATCTTTATCGATTGTGACTTAATGAATCCCGCCCTCGTCGCGCTAAGATTTATTAAACCGCTTCTTCAGCAAGGAAGTATGATCATTCTCGATGATTACTGGGCTTATAAAGGGAGTGAAGAACTCGGAACTTGTGGAGCTTTGAATCGGTTTTTATCCGAAAACTCCACGATCAAGGTTCGGTCGTTTAATACTTATGGTTACGGTGGACATTCCTTTGTTGTTTCATCTTTTAAATGAGATGGCCGAAAAATTCGTTTCTTAATTTTCGCCGGACCCTACCAAGCATTTGCCACGAATCTCTTATATTGTTTGTTGAGTTCTTCGACTGCCTCGGAAGCAACAGTTCCGTCAGATTCTAGTGAATAGGGATGATTTTTCGATTTATGAAAGTAGCTTTGCCAATATTCAAACGCTTTTAAGTCGTTGGGCGTTCCCCAGCAAATATAATGATCAACCTCAAAAACCTGAACGTTTTTTCCAAGCTCGATGAGTTCTCCCATAACAGAATCCACATAAAACTCATTATTCACACGCCGATTTTTCTCTATTAACTGATTGGCCGCCCTTACAAAATCGCCTGCACGTCTAAACCAAAAGAGACCCACGATAGCATGATCTTCAAAAGGATTTTGACTAATCGGAATCTTCACCGAAACACCGATCGCTTTATTGTTCTCGTGTCGTACCCATCCATACATCTCGGGTTTTCTTGCTGAAGAGGGGTGCTTCCGAAAAGTCCAAATCATGGCATCCACCCCGGGATTGTCGAATAAGGTCTTAAGTCTACGGATGTCACTAACCACCGAGCTGTCGCAGGGAGTGATCAATAGGGGCCGATCCATATCCAATTCCTCTTTCGCCTCAAGACAAGTGCAAGCTTGTCCTTCCGTTAAATGAGAAAGAGATAGAACTTCAGACTTTGGAAATTCTTTCTGAAGAACGTCTTTTAGTGGGTACTTGTCTAAATGCTCTTTTAAACAAACAAAAATCTGGCGTTCGCTAGAAGGTGCCGAATTGACCGATTGAACAACCATGGGTTTACCCGAAACGGAAATCAAAGGCTTTGGCTCTTTATAACCTACTTCCGAAAAACGCTTCCCACTGCCTGCCATAGGAACAAGATTGGTTGTTCCTGACAATGGCTTAAGTGATTCATGTCTTTGACTTGCCCAAAGAAAATAATCAGACCATTTCTTATATTCTTCCAAATCTTCCGGTGTGCCCCACTGAAGAAAATGCTGAAGCTCATAAATGCTGACTTTTAACCGATCTTCAACCATTAAATTATAAATCAGCGAAACGTAGTACTCCCCTTTCAAATGAATATCTCTTCGCATCTGTTCTAAAAAATACTTTTTAACGAGAGAGCCCTTTGAAAAATAATAGGTTCCACTCGAAGCAAATTCTTCCATCCTATTATCAGTAAATGGCTCCTTTTCTTTGATTTCCAACATCCACTGATCTGGAGTAACCTTCATGAACGCGTAATTCGTCGGTCCAAGCATATGGGGGTGAAATCCGCGATAGGCTGGAACAGCCCCATCGGCGTTACGTTTTCGTGTATGATCTAAAAAATCGTTATAATTCCAATAACAACTGAAATCACAATAATTAACAATGACCTCTTCATTGTTCGGAAGCTCGTCCAAGATTTGAGAGACGGCATAGACAGGTCCCTTTTTATGAGGAGCAATCGGAATAATTTTTCCTTTCTTAGCAATTCTTTCCAAGACGGATTTCATGGAAGTAGATCGAAGATGTTCCTCATTACAAATAAAAATAAAATCTTCCTCCTCCGGAAACATTTCGACGATATGTTCGATGATGGGTTTACCATCGACAACGATCAGGGGTTTCGGGTCTTTATAACGACCCGTCGCTTGAAATCTCGACCCGACTCCTGACATGGGAATGACAATTTTCACTTCTTGGCCATCTTTCGACGATATTTTTCACTTTCCCAGTCGTTGAGATAAACAATTTCGTCAACCCTTAAAAGCTGGGGGGATCCATTGTTTCTTAATGTAAGCCTATAGGTTTCAAGATGGGCTTTTAAAAACTTTAAAAATTCGTCCGAATCATTTGAATGAAATACCCTCAATCTCCCCCCAACAATTCCATAGCGGGCGTGTGCATGATACGTACGTTGATAGTTTTCCTGAGCCTCCAACAATTCGGATTCGGCATTTACAATAATGCCCGGTCCCCCGCAAAAAACCACATGATCTGGATAGAGTGCCCCTTTAGCCTGCTCTATTAAGATCTCGGTATCTTGCTCAAGCCCTACTTTCCACTGAGAAGACCATTCCCAAGCGCCCAAAAAATCAGATGCCAATTGAATGGATTTTTTTAGGCTACTATTCAAATCTTGTAAATCATCACTGGCATAGATAACGCCATGATTCTCTAACAAGACCATAGCAACATTCTCTAATTGAAGCCGCTTGGACAACTCTAAGGCCAAGGGCAGTCCTGGTTTAGCGTAAGGAACCCAGAGATAGGGCAAATCAGAAAACACCTGTTTCGCTATATCTTTTCCACCTTTCCGGCAGGTAATCCCATTAATTAACATACTATGAAGATGAACAACAAACTTTTGAGGTAAAAGTGCATGTAGAAAGGTTTCAATGGAGGGCCTCATCGCGGATTTGCCGACAACACAGTTCTGCACCTCGACGACAACTTCGTGATCTCTCGATTTTTCATCGAGTTCAAGGAACTTTGGATCTCGAAGTAGATCTAGAACTCGCTTTAAATCGACAGCAACTAATTCTCCTTCTAAAAGATTTTTAAGTTTCGTCCCTGAGGCTTTTACCTTTAAGTTTGGACCTTCTTTAATCGATGCATTTCCCCCGCCACCTTGAACTAAAGAAAAATCACTTCCATACTGTCTCATAAGAGAAAGGAAGCTGGAAATCATGATGTGCAAGCCTTGACTAAATATTCAGTCATTTCTCGAAAATCTTTGAATTTGAAATCTACGCAGGAAGGCTTGTCTTGCGAGTCAGTATTCTTCCAAAAATTTATCGTATTGAATCTCTTGGCTCCTTTCATATCCTTTTCGAGATCATCACCAACCATCCATATG
>CAZSZT010000117.1:0-5870 GCA_964611175.1 uncultured Bacteriovoracaceae bacterium | reverse complement strand
CGCAGCAGCTGTGATTTTACAATACGATTGGCCTGGGAATATTCGAGAGCTTCAAAATGCCATTCAGCGAGCGATTGCATTGGTTCCGATTGAAAAAGGTACTTGCGAGCTAACGGCCGAAGATTTTCAGTTTTTGTCTAAACGTCCGGTGGCGGACGCCTTACCGAGCCTGCATGAGGCCAAAGAAGAATTCATTCGAAATTATGTGAAAAAGGCGATTCTCATCCATAAAGGAAATAAAACAAAAGCCGCGAAGGCCTTGGGCGTGGACCCCAAAACACTCTATCGACATCTTTTGGAGGATGGGGAAAAATAAAGTTGGAAATGTTTAGTTCAAGCAATTTACCTCGTGAACTTTTAGAATTTGTTATTTCTTCGTCGGTGGCCGTTCTTTGCGGGCTCATCATTGGGCTTGAGCGCGAGAGTAAGGGAAAGCCTGCCGGTGTTCGAACCCTGGTTCTTATTTCTTTAGGGTCGAGTTTTTTCGTTCATGTCTCCATTTTATTGGCCGGAAATTACGGAGATCCGGCTCGGGTGGCGGCCCAAATTGTGACAGGAATTGGTTTCTTAGGCGCCGGTGCCATTTTACAAAAATCGGAGCAGGGGTATGTCGCAGGGCTGACAACGGCTGCGAGTATCTGGGTAACGGCCGCGATTGGAATGATTGTTGGTGCTCGTCATTATTTACTGGCCGTCGCAGGGGTTTCGATCGTTGTGGCTTCGCTTCGGCTGCTCCAGTCCCTCGAAATTTATTTATTTTACGAAAACACCGTCGAAGTGAAGCGCATTTTCTTTCGCTCGAATGCCGGAAAAACAAAGTGGGTTTTGCTTGGAGATTTAGAAGAAAATCTCATTCGACCTGATGAATATCAATTTCATGAAGAAACAGGCCCAGATCCCCACCTCGAACTTCGTTATGTTCATAAAAATAGAAACCACCGAGCCTTTCTTTCCCAGATTTCTGTTTTGTCGGAAGTGATTGAGATAAGTTAAGGAGTTTTTTTGTCTTCCCGAACTCTTCCTGGGAAGAGTACCAGAAGACCGGCTAAAAAGGCCTATTGATGATTGGATCCAATTTAATCATTCTCGGTCGACAACATGGTTCTTCAATGGCGATAATAAAAACATCATGAAAACAATACTATTGATAGTTACTGCACTGTTGAGGGTGAACGTAGTAAATGCCGAAACCTTTCAGAGATTCGAGATTGTCGGCTCCAACGCAGGAGGAACGCGTTTGGCTATTGTAGCCTCACATTTTGGTCCCTCGTCATATGCGCCTTTCGTGGAGCTACGGATTTATGAAGCAGGGTTACGGCAACATAGAATTTTATCCAGTTTGTCTCAAATCCGGGGCGATGAAAAATCGATAAGAGAAATGAAGCAGTCGTTGCTAAAGGAGAATGTTGATCAATTGAAAGAACTGGAAATTTCTGAATCCTTCGACTCCTTTCCTCTAAACTTAATGACCACAACAGCGGGAGCTCAAACTTTGGTTGAGTTTGACGACTACGAAAATGGAGAGATTCAACGAATTGATTTCTCTCTTTATGAAGAAGCCGGCTCAAGTTGTTCTTCACCCAAGAACTTGAACTCAAAGGTAAGAATTTGCAAATTATCCTCCCCTGTGGTCTGCTTTGAACCGGTTATGGAGGATTTCCTAAGGTGCAACTCTCAGCGACTAAGGTTTTCTAGGGGTGTTAAGGTTAATAAAACAAACTGGTTTTTCTTTTTCATGCAAACCGAGCCTATGCCCGCCCTATTTTTCTTTCCTCAGATGGCAATCGGCGGAATTTAACCCTACTCACCTTAAAGGGGCCTGGGCAATATAAGTCCCATTCTGACTGACCTGTGGATGCGGAAATGACAAAAACTGCTTAGGCCGCTCTTCTCCGCTCACTGGCTTTCCCAGTTTAAATCAATGTAATTGATTAATTTATCAATATATATTGACAAATTAATCATTTTATCTTAGCATTAAATAAATAATGAGAAGGGTTTATGATGTTGAAATTACTGTGAATCATCGTGTTTTTATGAAGGTCGTGATTGACCCTCACTATGAGGAAAAACATGGGCAGTCCATTGATGATCATATTATTCTGGCCTTGGTTCGTATGCTTGATGGTGAAGTACATTTGCCCCAGGCGACGGATGAGAATGGGTTCGATTATTTCGTTCGGGAAGACTTGATTTATGAGGGAAAAAAATATCGGCTCATTTGGCTTACTCATGAGGATGAAATTTATATAGGCGTTGTAAACGCTTATCGGAGGAAGTGAATATGAAATATCCAAGTAAAGAAAAGCTGAAGGAAATGGAAAAGAAACTCAAGAACGTTGAAGGAGCTAAATCATTACCCAAAAATGCTACTGCTATTGATCGTTTAAAATACGATCTCTGTCGGGAAATTGTTTCATATCTTGTAATGAATCGAATAAACCAAAAAGATCTGGCGGATGAATTGCGCATAGATCCTTCGGTAGTAAGCCGTATTGTGAATTACAATTTGGAATATTTTACGGTGGATATTCTCGGTTCCTATGTAGCCACCCTACGGCCTGGGTTGCGTTTTAAACTGGCGTAGTTGTTGTCACCCCTAGTTTCATGCCAGGCCCAGCTCATAAAGCTTAGTAGTTTCTATTGCAGAAGCAGTTTGATTTTTTTCAATTCGTTTCCGATTTCAGAAAAATTAGAAATATCGACTTTTGCTCGGTAATGCGTTTGAATCTTATTATGACGGAACTCGTTACTTGCGTTTGGTTCGACCACGGTGAAGCGAGCAAAGCGGCAAAATTCTATGCAGCGACCTTTCCCGACAGTAGTGTCGGGCGAATCAATGTAGCACCCAGTGACTTTCCCGGAGGCCATGAAGGCAGCGAGTTGACCGTCGAGTTCACCGTGCTCGGACGTAAGTTTGTCGGCTGAACGGAGGCCCGAATTTCAAACCGAATGAAGCTGTTAGCTTCATGGTCATTACTGAAAATCAAGCAGACACCGACCGCTACTGGGATGCGATCATCGAAAACGGCGGAACCGAAAGGGCTTGTGGTTGGTGCAAGGATCGTTGGGGGTTCTTCTGGCAGATCACACCGAGACTACTGCTTGATTTGACAACGAGCGCTGATCAAGATCAAGCAAAGCGCGCGTTTAAGGCGATGATGACGATGACGAAGATTGACCTCGCTGCTCTCAAAGCGGCCATTCGCAGCTGATTGTCGATCGCCCCCCAAGGAATTTTTCCAGTTGCCTGTTTGGCGAGGGCCTACGGTGTTCGAGGACATTTCGAATCGTTGGAAGAATAATTCTTTGAAAATTGGACATACACTTCCAATTTTCGACTAAAATTGGAAGTACCTCAACCGACCGTAAAAACGAGTTGCCATGACTTCTCTTTCTTTCCCATTCCTTCTGAGAGCTGTTCGGATAAAAACTACCAATAAAATTAGGGGATCCACTAGTTTTACGACCAGGCACAGTTCATAAAACTTAGCAGTGAAATCTTCCATAAATTCTTTTTATTTTTGTTTTCTTGGAGTGTACGAGTTTTCCCCGGGAAGAGTTGTGCGAATAGACTAATCCTTACGAAGGTACGTATACCCCTTCATGACATTTTCGTAAAAATCGCATAGCTGAACGCCGTCACGGGGTTTGATTTTGCCTTCACGGACTTTTTGTTCGACGGCGGACTTTAAGAATTTGCAAAGTTCTGAAGTGCTGAATTGGTTTTCTTCAAGAACGGACGAAATCGTGTCGCCAGGAATGACTTCCTGGATATAAAAGTCCTCAGGATCGTCATCGTCGCAAAAAACATGCACTTCATTCACACGACCAAAGAGGTTATGCATATCTCCCATGATGTCTTGATACGCTCCGGTTAAGAACATTCCGAGATAATAGGGTTTGTTGGCGTTTAAAGTATGGAGCCAGAGTGAACTGTCAAAAGGTTGTTTACGAGCAATGAATCGATCAATGACTCCATCACTGTCGCAAGTAATATCGACTAGCGTGCAGCCCTTTCGGGGGGCTTCAAGCATACGATGAAGGGGAACGATTGGAAACAATTGATCGAACGCCCAATGATCGGGAGCCGATTGAAAGACGGAAAAGTTCACCAAATACTGCGCCATGGATTGATCCATCAACTCTTCGAGTTCCTCGGGAATGCGTTTAAGGCGCTTTTGATTGGCAACTATCCAACGTTGAATGTCTCGATACACCTGATCGACAAAGGCTCGTTCTTCAAGAGTCGCCGATCCAAGCTTAAACCGGTTTAAGGCTTCTTCTCGCTTGGCTTCAGCATCGTGATAAGCCTCCACGGCCGTTTTGGGAGTGATCTGTAACAAAATACGATGGGCCTCTCGGGCGAGTTCAGATTTGGCGAGGAGTTCAGGACTCGGGGGTTTGATTTTTGAAATCAACTGAGTCGATCCCACGACATTCATAATTAAACACGCATGGTGAGCCGTGATTGCACGACCCGATTCTGTGGTTAAGTGTGGATGCGGAACGCCTTCCTCATCGCAAATTTGTTGAATATTATAGACGGCATTGGAGACATATTCTTCCAAGGAATAATTCATCGAATAGTCGGAGTCCGATTGAGATCCGTCGTAGTCCACTCCAAGCCCGCCGCCGATGTCCATATATTGAAGAGGAGCTCCTCGTTTTCGAAGGCTCGAATACAGACGCGTTCCTTCCATAATGGCCTCTTTGATCGTTCGAATATCGGTGATCTGACTTCCAATATGAAAATGAAGAAGCTCCAAACAATCGAGCATTTCGTGATCTCTCAAAGTCTCAATACTTTCTAAAATTTCCGATGCATTGAGTCCAAATTTCGAAGCATCGCCACCACTCATTTCCCATTTGCCCGAGCCTTTTGTGGAAAGCTTTGATCGAATTCCCAGAATGGGGCGCACACCGACTTCTTTCGAAATCTTAATGATCTGAGGAACTTCATCCATTTGTTCGATGACAATGATGATTTTCCGTTCCAGTTGACGACCTAACAGCGCTAAACGAATATATTCGGAATCTTTATATCCATTACAAATCGTCAAGGCTTCCGGGTTCGTATTATAGGCTAAGACAATTTGAAGTTCAGCTTTGCTTCCAGCTTCGAGACCGTAATGATAAGGAAAGCCCGCATCCAAAATTTCTTCGATCACTTCTCGAAGTTGATTGACCTTAATAGGATAAACCCCCCGATACTGCCCTTGATAGCCAAGATCCGCGATCACCTTCGCGAATGTCTCATTTAGGCGTTCCACGCGATCTCTTAAAATATCTTGGAATCGAACAATGCAGGGGAGCGAAATATTTTGTTTAGCAATGTCTTCGATGATATCAAGAATTTCAATGCTTGGGCCTCCTTCTCCTTGAGGAAGCATCATCACATTTCCCTTTTCATTGATGGAGAAATATCCAGATCCCCAGCCATCTATATTATAAAATTGAATGGCATCTTCTCGTGTCCATTTCTTGGGAATGGGAGTTGTTTTATCAGAATTCGAGATCTGATCTTCGCGCGGTAAACTGGAGGTCGGATTCAATGTTTGCGTGGATTCCACTTATTTCAGGTATCGTGAAAATGACCTTTAAGGCAACGGAAAATCCTAGAATAAAGGAGGCCTCAGCATTTTTATTTCTGATGACACTCCGCATTAAGACGCTCGGCTCGATTACAAGATAAAACTTCGGTTACACCGTTGGCTAAAAGGGCGCAGGCATTTCGATGCGCCTCATCTAAGGCTTGAGTTTCGTCCGGCCCCAAAGCCGTCACACATTCTTGCCGGCCGTCAAATGGGATGCAGAGGGAGCATTTGGTTCGGCCCAATGAAAACATTTGATAGGTCACAAGGCCTGCT
>CAZSZT010000116.1:0-5877 GCA_964611175.1 uncultured Bacteriovoracaceae bacterium | reverse complement strand
GAAGATCGTTTTAGAAAATCTTCAAAACTCACGACTCCAGTGAGGGTTTTATCTTGGGAGAAGTATTTTGCATAATCTACCCAGTTTACATAAGGCTGGTCAGCGCCACCCGAAAAAACGAATAAGGTCTCCGAATTTTTTCGAAGGCTCCCAAATCTCATAAAACGCCTCGTCTCTTTTGATCGAGTTCAATCGATTCAAAAAGAGCTGTAAAGTTTCCTTCCCCAAAGCCTTGATTGCCTTCGCGTTGAATCAACTCAAAGAAGAATCCACCAAATACGTTCTGGGTAAAGATTTGCAGAAGATAACCTCGCGTTTGCATGTCCTGATCCGCCAAAAGTCTCAGCCTCTTTAGCTCAGAAAAAGATTCTCGAATTTTGAAACGCTTTTCAATGAGCTCATAATACGTATCGGGAATATCGAGAAATTTAATGGGAGAAGAAAGATCCGCTCGAATTTGATCCATGGTTTGAATGATATCGGCGGTTAAAATGGCAATATGTTGAACACCGGGACCTCGATGAACGTTAATATACTCCTGTATTTGTGATTTTTCGTCGGCTGCTTCATTGAACGGAATTTGGACGCTAAAATTGGAGGCCCGAGTGACCCAAGAATAAAGTCCCGTCGCCTTCCCTTTGATATCGAAATATTGCCCTTTATTAAGGCCGAAGGTCTTTTGATAATGTTCAACCGTTTCGTTCAATTTGCCGCGTTCGATATTTAAAGTGTTATGATCAAATCGAAGAATTCCCCGTTTGGCGAGAACTCGTGGGAAGGAGCGCTTGTGAACGAGAGTATGTTTCATCTTTCCGACCCCTTCGTACTGCATCGGATGCTTGGAAAGAGATTCCACGACAAAGCTTAAATCAAAGATAGTATCCCCATGAAGATCGTAGTGATATTTCGCTTCGGGATGATCCGGTTTATAAATGCAAAAAACCGCATCTCCGGAGCCCCAAGCACTCAAGGGCGAGTTAAGATGACTGGGCACATGGCCTAAGGGACTAAAGCCAAGAGCTTGAAGATGGCTCTCAAAAGAGGTCACATCCTCAACCGCTACTTTAATATGATCGTATCCTAATAGTTTAAAGGGGCATGATGTCGGCATGCCCCGAATTTAGGACGTTTAAAGAGACCCCGTCAAGCAAGGGGTCTTTGCACTTAAGCTGCGTCTGACCTTTACACGAGCTCCGCAACTCGGGCCGGATCAAACTCATTAAAGGCGGCACGTGCTTGAGCCGGATTCGCCTCGGAGAGTCTAGCCACATCGTCCGCTAACGCTTTAAGCTTGTCATCGCTCACCTTTGGTTGCTTGGCTCGAATTTCAAGGGAATGAAGAAGTCCGGAAACTTTTGCCTCATCAACCTTCGAATGGACATCTGCGGCGCTTAAATTGGAGCGTTCGATCTCCCCTACGGTCTCTTTCAAGGCTTTCGAAAGTTTGGCATCGACTCGGTCAGGTTTTGAATCCGATTTCGCAGATGATTCTTTGATATTTTCTTTATCTCTCTTATCAAATCGTTTCAGCGCTTCGACTGGTACATTGGCCCGTTGATCAATTTTCATTTTTATCGTCCCCTTAGTTCTTATGTTTCAATGATTCAAACTTTTTACTTTAAACCCTCTAATAGACGCGCCACACTAATCCTAGACACATTCGCCTGAGTTAAGATGGCTAAATTGGAATCTTGCAAGATTTGCGCCATCGCGAGCTTTGCGGTTTCAAGGGCATAGTCGGTTCCTCCTATTTGATTACGAACATCCTGATGCGCATTTAAGTCCTTCAATAAGTAGGAAGAACTTTCTTCCAATCGAGAATGCACCGCCGCAACATCCGCTTGCAAGGAGGAGATCTGCGAAATCGTGGCATCCAAAACTTTGACAGCCTGTTCAGCATTTGTCTCATCCGAAAGATCCATGAATTTTACGGCTGTTCCGGAAACCAAAGCTTTGGAGCCAGAACTTATTCCGAGAGCATTAGATGGACTCGTGCCTTCAATCAAAATCTCCGATGAACTCCAAATACGAATGGCCCCTATATGGGCCATGTTCGATCCGACGGATAGGGTGGAAATACTCGAGAAGATACTCGCATTGATTCCACCCGACATATCCAAAGAATCATAGAAATTGTTAGTGGTTGAATTGGATACAACAAGTTGAATATTTCTGCCGTCTCCAGCCACTAATTTCACATCTCCGTTTGAATCGAGGGAAGCAATGACACCGGTAGACGAACTAAACCCGTTAATAATACTAATAAGGTCTTCCGTATCCACGATGGAAGACCCTGTAATCTCAACGCCATTAATAGAGAAATCACCGCTAGCAAGATTTCCTGTAAACGTCGTCACGATATTGTCAAAGGCAAAGGTTCGAGTCGTCGCGATAATTTCCGCATTGACGTTCGTGTCGGCAGCTTGGGCGTTGATGGCTCTTGCAATCGCCATGGCTGACTGAGATCCTTTGCTGGAACTAATTCCGTCTGACGAACTTGCATTGATCCACACACCATTGAGTTTTACGGAATTCGAACTTCCCAGAGCCGCGGAGATGGAACCTTGAGCCCCGGAATAAATGGCCAAGCGCCCAAGACTTATGGATCGCGCATCTCCGATGGAAAACGTAAAATAACTATCTTTTCTCGCCCCGACCTGAGCCATCTGGGTTCCCAACGTACTGTCCAATAACTTCATTCCGTTGAATTCCGTTTGAGAAGCAATTCGTTCGAAATCCTGAAGAATAAGATCGGCTTCGGTTTCCAAATTATCTCGCTCGGTAGACGTTAGCGAAGTGTCGGTCGCCTTTTGTGCCAATTCTCGAAGGCCATAAGCCAAAGTCAGCATTTCTGAAAGTGCCGTATCGGCCATGGTAACGAGCCCCTGCGTACTCGAGATATTGAGTTGGGCTCTTTCCATCCCCCGAATCTGGCTATCAAAGCTTTTGACGAGTCCCAAATCGACAATCCCATCCGACGAAGAATTCACTCGATCCCCTGTACTCAATCGGTAAAGAGATGTCTGAGCCCTTTTCGTCGCCTCGTTGAGATGGCGAGAAATCTGTCTAGAAAATGACGAATTCAAGAGACTAATCATAACTAAATGGATTATCGACATGGCGCGTCATAAACTTAAGCGTTTGACCCGGAAATTTTAAAAAACTCCGTTATTTCAGCCGCTTGCCTCATACTGCGCCGCAGCATAAAAGTTAAAATTTTCCCGATGAGGGTGTCGGAATCTTGTCAGGCTGCGCCGCAGAATCATTGATTTTAAAATAGAAGAATGTCGTCTAAATCAAAGCTTCAAATTGAACTCCCAGAACTCCATGAACCTTGCCCCTGTCGATCGCAGAAAAATTTTGGACAATGCTGTGGAAAAGACAGTCCATGCGATTGTTCGAGCGGCTTACTGGCGTCCGAATGTTGTTACGCGCCGCTTGAACCCAACACGAAACCGTCTCGCTAATTGAAGATCGCCTTTTCGCGTTCGTAAGCTTCCTGAGTCTTTTGGATCCATTCGTCGGCTTTTGACGAATCGGCACCTAAACGTTTTAGACCTTCGCCTTCCGCAATCTTGATTCCAGAAATTTTTTCTCGGTATCCAATTCCCAGGATCTGACAGATTTGAGTCGCGACTTCAATACAGGCAATACCCTTTTGAAGGTCTTGTTCATGCGGAATCTTCGCGCGCTTTTCGGGACTCAACTGGGAAAGTGGATAAAATCGAATCATCGTGGTAAGATCTGCGGGAAGCCCCCATTTCTCAGTCACCAAAAAACCAACCTCGGTATGATCATACTCAAAAACATCTATCTCCGCTTCGATTGAAGTAGCGCCGTCATTATAAACTTTTTGCATGACTTCCGAAAAATGCAGGGGACAATGATTATTCATCACGGTTTGGCCAACATTGTGAAGTAAACCGCCCACAAAGGCGAGCTCTCCCACATTCACGGGTAACCCACCTGCAACAACCTTTCCTGCGATCGCTGTCCCAATACTTTGGCTCCACATCAATTGTTCCGTAATTCCAAATTTTTTATGAAGAGATTTGCTGGACGAGGCCACCACCAAAGATCGAAGGCTTCGAAACCCTAAAATGACAATGGCCTGCTGAATCGTTTTAACTTCCCGCCTCAGTCCATAAAAAGCCGAGTTCGCGATCTTTAAAATCCTTGTCGTGATACTCGCGTCTTTTTGAAGAAGGTCGGCAAGTTGATCTGCCGTCGTGCGTTCGTTGGAAACTAACTCAATCACTTTACGAGCCACTTGGGGCATCATTTGAAGGTCGCCCGCACATTGAACGAGCTCTTCCATCGATAAGAGCTTTTCATTAGACATAGTTCATTTAATCATTGCAGCGAGAAATTATCCAAAGAATTCAAGTTAAGCCGCACCTAACGCGCTATGCCAAAAATTAAATATGGTCGAGTCTGCGCATTTCTTCTTCAAAGTATTTACGAAATAGAACATCCCAGTCCCGCGAACCTTCAAAGGGAGCATTGGACAAGGATTGAATCTTTTTGATGACCTTTTCCCGAACTTCATTTTCACGATGAAAGTAATCCAAAAAAACTTTCTTAAAAAATCGAGCGCCTTCGTCTTCATCTTTGAAATCACAAAGATCGTCATCGTAGAGTTTGTCCGCGACAAGATGGGCCATATGAGAAATCTTATCTTGAGAAAAACGTCCATCCGGGGCTCCCGACAAAACGAATTCTTTTTCTTTTGCGATTTGCTTCTTAATCATCAAAAGAGCCTTACCGCGTTCATGTTTTTCCATGGATCCCGCTCGTTCAGAATACAGCCTATCCGCCTCCATCTCGATTTGTCGCTCTTCTTCAAAATGTCGACTTAAAACACTTTCAAGAACTTCCAAAATCTTCGTTTTGGGAGTCTTAAGCACAACGGTTGGGTCTTTAAACATTAAAGCGCCAGAATGCTGTGTAAGTTTTTTAATTTCCTCTGGTTTCAGGCGCATAAATCAATATAACCCCAAATAATCTCTTTCCGCACTTCATTTGACAGTCTATAAAACGCTTCTTACTTTAAAGGTTCAGAATGAAGCGTGATTATTACGAGACCCTCAATATAGACCGTGGAGCCGACGATCAAACCATTAAAAAGGCGTTTCGCCGCCTCGCCATGGAATACCACCCAGATAGAAATTCGAGCAAGGAAGCGACATCGAAATTTCAAGAGCTTCAAGAAGCCTACGATGTTCTTTCGGATCCTCAGAAAAAAAGCCTCTATGACCAATTCGGTCATGACGGCCTTAGAGGCCAAGCCGGCGGCTTTGGTCGGGCCGACGATATTTTTGCGGGTTTTCAGAGCATTTTCGACGATTTCTTCGGTTCAAGTTCGTCAGCAAGACAGGCCCGCGGAAGCGATCTCCTGTTTCGCCTTGATCTGGATTTTCGAGAGGCGGTCTTAGGATGCACGAAAACGATTCAAGTTCAACGCCATGATGTTTGTGAAGATTGCGAAGGAACGGGTGCAGAACCCGGAACCTCTCCTGAACCCTGTCCTTTATGTAAAGGCCGTGGAAAAATAGGTCGAAATCAGGGGTTTTTTGTGATTTCTCAAACCTGTCCTCAGTGTTCCGGAGCCGGAAAGATCATTCGAAATCGCTGCGAAGAATGTAAAGGCCAGGGCCGAATTCGTTCGTCTCAATCTCTGGAAGTCCACGTTCCCGCAGGTGTGGATACGGGAATCCGATTGCGAATGACCCACGAAGGGGATCTTCCAGAACACGGAGCTCAGAGAGGTGATCTTTATGTGGAAATTCATGTTCGGCCCGATGAGATTTTTGAACGGGACGGAATCGATCTTTATACGATGATTCGAGTACCCTTTCCAACGGCGGTCTTGGGTGG
>CAZSZT010000115.1:3632-5898 GCA_964611175.1 uncultured Bacteriovoracaceae bacterium | reverse complement strand
AGCACTGAACGATGCGATTGATCTTGGAATTCCATTGGCAATTGGATTTTCGCCTTTAAATGACGCAGTTGATTTCGCGGAGGCCACAACAGGGTACGATCTGAAGAGCTGCATTGATATTAATAGCTCGTGTGAAAAATTAAGTTTTCCGGGACGAATGGCATCGGTCGTAGGATTGATTGTCGGAAATGGCCAGGTTTATCGTGCGGCATGGCGTAGGGTTAAAGCTATTTGGTCGAAAAATATAATACAACCAGCAAACAAACTTGGGCCAAATTTACCGAATAATATTGTCGAAAACTTTGCGGATTTCAAATATAAGAATCGAAAGTTAAAACGCCCAGAAAAGTTCTATAAATACCATGGTGTAAATAACCGAAACGGAAAAAAGTTTGTGTACATGACAAATAAAAAATATGGTTCGGAAGAAGAATTAAGAAGGGAGCTGGCAATACGAAAGGAGTGGGGCGAGATTACTGATGTCTCGGAATTCGAGGCGCCGGCTGGGACCTGGGTCTCTGAAGGCATTGCCGCGTCAAAAGGGGCGGATTATCCAGGAGGAAGTTATCAGGCAGTCATTTCAAACGTTCCAAATTCATGGGTAATCAAGACAGAGAAGGCCTTCAAATGAATGATATTTCTAAAATATCTCTTGCTTTAACTGAACTAGAGAAAGCGCTGAGAAAAAGTAAGAATCCAGCTGCTAATTATTTCAACTCTCTCAGAACACGAATTGAACAAAATGCAAAGGATCGAAATCAAATCATTGAAGAAGAAATTCTAAATTCGTCCCGAGTTATTCAATATGCTAATTTTTCTTATGAAGAAGAAAAGTTGTTTATGACGCTGTGGCACTATGCTGAAGAATATTTAGAAGGATAACGGGAAGCAGATCTGATGGGCGACCTAATGATTCACCCAAGTAATTATTTGAATAGTATGAATGTCGTATCGACAAGGAAACAGGAAACCTTCTTGAAGCCGAGTTTACAAAATGAATGATATTTCAAAAATATCTCTTGCTTTAATTGAACTAGAGAAAGCGCTGAGAAAAAGTAAGAATCCAGCTGCGGATTATTTCAACTCTCTAAGAATCCGAATAGAACAAAACACGGCAGATCGAAATAGACTCATTGAAGAAGAAATTCTAAGAGCTTCATCAGTCATTCAATATGGAAACTTTTCTTACGAAGAAGAACGACTATTTAATGTGCTTTGGGACTACGCCGACAAGTATCGTCAGGGATGGAAGCACTGATATGATTAGCTCAAGTTTCTCAAAAATGACTGATATTTCAAAACTGTCTTTTGCACTAACTGTGCTGGAAAACGCGTTGAGGAAAAGTAAGAATCCGGCAGCAGATTATTATAAATCTCTGCGAATTCGGATTGAACAAAATGTCGTAGAGAGATGTAAAATTATTGAAGAGGAAATTGTACATTCTGCGGCAGTAATTCAATATGCTAACTTTTCTTATGACGAAGAAAAATTATTTAAAGAGCTTTGGCGCGCTGCTCACGAATATCTTGAAAGTTAGGCGAGAAATAGCCTTACAAGCCGGGAATTTTATGGTTAAAGAAGAGGCTATCAAGGGCTTGTCTCCCGTAGAAATTCAGAAAAAATATTCTTTAAAACACCCCCCAACTCATATTAGTGATGTTGAGGTGCCCGCTGATACGCTTATTCAAAGAGGTATTGTCGAATCGAACTTTGGTGGAAGAGCGGGAGCCGTACAGTATGAATTATTGAATAAGAGTGCGGCTAAAAACTATGAAAGTTGGTTTACTAATATGAGGAAGTTAAAGTGACGTCAACGGAACCTCTCTTCCATAATAACGTTCTTGAAATTGCCGGAAATAAAATTGAGCTTCAGAACGAGATTTGGAAAGTTATAGAAACAAGCGGTGCCTATATGGTTCTTACGTACACAAAGAAGATCGGTGATGATAACAGAAATGTGTTTTTAATCGATCGAAGGGGAAAGATCTTGTGGCAAATTGAAGCGTTCATGTTTGGGGAAGAGCCGACTTTTTATACAAACATTTGGATTTCAGAAAAAGGAAACCTAATGGCCTTCAATAGAAAGGGCTACGAATGCACCATCGACAAGGAAACAGGAAAAATTCTTGAGACTGAGTTTACAAAATGAGTGATATTTCAAAAATATCTCTTGCTTTAACTGAACTAGAAAATGCTTTGAGAAAGAGCAAAAATCCAGCTGCGGATTATTTCAACTCTCTAAGAATCCGAATAGAACAAAACACG
>CAZSZT010000115.1:0-3622 GCA_964611175.1 uncultured Bacteriovoracaceae bacterium | reverse complement strand
CAGATCGAAATAAAATCATTGAAGAAGAAATTTTACACTCGTCTAGAGTCATTCAATATGCAAACTTTTCTTATGAGGAAGAAAAATTGTTTATGACGCTTTGGAACTACGCCGACGAGTATCGTCAGGGATGGAAGCACTGATATGATTAGTTCAAGTCTCTCAAAGCGGTGGCCATGAAATCATTCTTAGTATTTTTATTTTTAACGCAACCGATACTTGCGATGGAATTTTCGGAATTAGTTCCTGAAGCTGGAAACGTAAAAACCACGATTTATCAGCTTGTGCCGTCAAAGAAGTTTATGGAATTTACAGAACGACTCCAGGCGGCAGTTAAAAAACATCCCGATCTCATCGATCTGAATCGCTTAAAATCTGGTGGTCCCTTGCCATACGACAAAAGAATGGATCTTAGTAAAAAGGAGTACGAGGAATATATTGAATTCTCAAAAAAAGGCACGGAGTTCAAATTAGAAAAGGCAATCGAAATAGATATTAAGGTAAGCAAAGGTAGTAATTATGTGAGCTTTTCGAGCCCAGTTGCTTTACCAGGCCTTGGCGAAATCAAATTGTATCCACAGACAAGAGATATCGAGACCCCTCGAGGCAAATTAACTAAACCCAAATTTTTTGATTCGTCTCATAGAGAGGGCCTACTCCTTGGCGGTCTGACGGGGTATGAATGGAAGATTGAAAGTGGATCGATTGAGTCTGGTAATTTCACAGTCATGTCACTCATAATTGGAAAACGCATCAAATCGAAAGACCGGCTTCTATATTATAAGCTTCAAGGAATTGTAGAAGGTGTTACCCACAAAACAATCCGCCAGTTCATTTCGTATTAGGTGGCAAGAATCAATGAGGCTGTCGCTAGATTTATATTTCGTAAACGCGCCTTTTGATTAAATCAACCCCCCCGCCCGATGTTGGCAAGGTTGTGGAATTTCGGAGAAGGTAGAAAATGGGCGGTTAACGGGGGATTGTCTCTGATATTGCGGATTCCAAATCCTTGAGATCCCAGAATTTCACCACCATAACCGCAAAAGCAATAACTAATAGAATCGAAAGCGTCTTTCGAATGGAGGTGTTGGTTCTTCCACAAAATTCCAAAACATTTGCTTTAAAAAGGTATGTCAAAAAAAGCGCATTGATCACTAAACCACCACCATGCTTTACGAGATAAAATCCTAGGCCTCTATTTGACGACGACAAGAGATCTATATGATTTAATATGAAGTATATCGCCAATGGTTGTATGGCAGTTTTCGTTGTAAAGTAAGTGGCCATTGCCCACCAACCTGCAGCAGATCCAACCCAGAGACCTGCGCAGCCAACGACACTTAATAAAAAGAGTGCCGAGGTTCCCAAAAACGCAAGCCACACATCTTTAAACTCAATATCCATCTTCATTGGAAATATTGATATCAATGAAAACAAAAGCGCGGATGCTCCTATCGCAAAACAGAAAACCATGAGTGTAATACCTAAAGGTCGCTTTACTTTCTTGAATGTGATTGTGCTCGGCGGCTCTATCGTAAACTCATCTGTCATTTTTCCTCTCCTTAATTTAGATCTTTCTTACTAGTAAAAGTCCTAGCTCGGAAAGAACCACAAAATCCTTTCTTTTCGGACGCTTTATCATGCTTTTATTATCACCACTAGTCCCTTAGCGATCCTCGATCACTAAATAAAATTTATGGTTGGATGTGCTAATAAGCACAGCCAACGAACTTACCTTTCTCCCAGCACTCCACTACCACTGACAACCCTCTTACTCCCAACCCCCTAAATTCACGCGACTTTTCCCATCCATTCGCTGGCCGATTTGACTCCGTCACCTTTTTGCGAGAAAAGGGCGAGGAATTTCGGGGGGTTAGAGAAAGGCGAAGATGAGGGGGGGATTGTCAGCGGCCGTATTTAAGCTTATAAAGGCTACGCTTTGAAAACTGTTTTTACGCAATTGCCGCCCTCGATTGTTCCTTTTGAGAGTCTCTTTTGGAAAGTGACGGAGAGTCTTTCATCTTATCGAATGGTTTTCATTCGAGGGACTCCGTTTTCCGGCAAGACAACGTTCTTACAACAGATGTCCTTGAAAGGATTGGAGGAAAACAAAGAGAGTCTTTTCATTTCCGTAACGACAGAAACGGATCTTGCCGTCGTTCTTAAAGAAATGGCACAGGACCTTTCAATTGATTTTGATTTTGACCAACCGGAATCCTTTCAGCGCTTTCCTCACTTACAGGAACAAATTGCAAAGGTATGTAATCAAAAGGGGATTAATCTTTATGTCGATAATATTGATAAGATTCGAGGTGTCGCGGGCTTCATTGATTTTCTCTTCCAGAATTTAACCACCGCTCGTCTCATTGCCACTTGCGCGGCGGTCCCTGAAATCGACCCGGCGATTAGTATGGATATTAAGATTTTTCCACTGAAGGGTCTGCAGCTCAAAGAAATTCGACAATTGATACGAAAGGCGCAAGTAGAGCTCATTGAGCGCGAAGAAGAGGAGGTTATTGATCTTCTTTTTGAATCGACGAAGGGAAACCCTTTTCTTTTAAAGCTCACACTTTCTTCGGCGGTTTTAGAAGATCGGCCTTTTCAAAAGGAGGATATTCAAAAGAATATTCGAAAGGCAACCGACCGCTACTTTGAACGTATTCATTCAACGCTGTCTCCGAGCGATCGCCAAAGCCTAGAGGCTGCATCTCTTGTGCATTACGATGCACCGCTTGAGTCGCAATTTTTAAAGAAGATGGATAAATCAGCGTTTAAGGCCCTCGAGGGTTTTGGTGTCATCCAGGTTTTAGGAGAAGAGGTTAAGCTTGCGGCAACATTTAAAGAATTTCTTCAAGAGAAGTCTCAACCCTATGAAGCCGGATTAAGACAGGAGATTCTTCAGGACCTCAAAGATGACGAAAGCTATGGAGGACAAAAGGAAAGAGTTTGGCAGTATCTTCGATTGAATCTAACCGAACAAGCCCATCAAGCCTTTGAAAACCTAGTTCCCGAAATGGTGAAATGCGGAGATGTTTTGGATTTTGTGACCCTCAGTGATTCGTTTGTTTCGAGGCTTTCGTTGAAGGCGTTTACGTTCCGACATCAGTCTTTGAGATATTTGAATCAGTTGGAGAGGGCAGTATCAGAGATTGAGTCCAGAGTTGAAATAATAAAAACAGGGTCTGAAGCGAACGAACTCTATCTCATTTTGGCGAATGCGTATTTTCATCAGGGCTTTATCGACAAAGCGTTTGAAATGGTTCAACGGGTTTTAAAGTCCAAGGATGTCGATAAAGAAATTTACGTTAGGGCTTTAATCGAGGGGGCACAGGCAATTTTTGACAAAGATCTTCAAAAATCAGAGGCTTTTCTTAGGGAAGCCAAAGTTTATTTAGATGATATGCCTGATATTTCGAAAGTATTTTGGGCAAGGTATTTTTTCATTTACGGCAGACTTTCAAGGCAATTCGGAAGAAATGAGGAAGCGAAGAATTTTTTTCAAAAGTCTGCTGAAATATATCGTGAATTAGGAATGAAGCTGGATGAGATGTTGGCTCGCTACAATATATACTGTCATGAATACGACATGGGGAATTTGGTGGAAGCAAATGCTGAAATGATT
>CAZSZT010000114.1:3232-5941 GCA_964611175.1 uncultured Bacteriovoracaceae bacterium | reverse complement strand
TCCGAATTTCTTATCGCTTATGAGCCTGTATGGGCTATTGGAACGGGAAAAACGGCGATGCTTGACGATATTCGAGAGGCCCATACGTTCATTCATAAAAGCCTTTCTGGAAAATTTTCAGGATTTTTGGGAGTGCTTTACGGAGGAAGTGTGAAGGCCGAGAATTCTAGAGAAATTCTTAACGTTTCGGGGGTTCAGGGCCTTTTGGTGGGAGGGGCGAGCCTTGATCCAATTCAATTTAAAAAAATTGTGGAATCCGCGCCAACGCGCTAGTCTTTCGCTCTATGATTGAACTTCTCGTTGCTCTCAAATGGCCTTTAGTGATCCTTCAGGTTATCCTTTGTCCCGTTCTGATTATCATGGTCCTTTTGCAGTCTGGAAAAGGAGACGATATCGGATCGGCCCTTGGTGGCGGAGGGGGAAGTGGAACTGTTTTAGGAGCTGGCGGCGCGTCTAAGTTTTTGGTTCGCGGAACCGTTATATTCGCCATATTGTTCATGTTAAACAGCATTGCTTTAGCAAAGATTTTTAAGGAAATTTCGGATTCGAGTATTGGAACTTCTGTTTCGGAGCCCATAGCCCCCGCTATTCCCGAAACACCGCCTTCGGCGGAAGTTCCGAAAAAGTGATTTCTCTTCGGACGTTTTCAACCATTAAAATTGGTGGAAGCGCTGAGAAAATTGTTCCGCTTAAAAGACTTTCTGATTTAGAGCAAGAATTGCCTACGCCCATTCGAATTCTTGGAAATGGGAGTAATATTTTAATTGACGATCGGGGGCTTAAGGGAGCGGTCCTTATTCTCAGAGATTTCCCGCCCACGGAACCGGAGATACTTCTCGAAAGTAAAAATGAAATTCGTTTGAAAGTGTCTGCAGGTATTTTCTTGCCTACTTTGTCTCGGTGGACGTCAAAACGTGGGTTTTCGGGCTGTGAATATATGGTAGGCGTTCCGGGAACGGTCGGTGGCGCGTTGATTCAAAACGCGGGAGCTAATGATCAAGAGTTTAAAGACATTTTCATTTCGGCTGAGGCTTACAATTTAAATACACATAAGCGTGAATTATTATCGCATGAAGACATCCAGCTCTCTTACAGACAGAGTTCTTTAAAATCTCAACCGGAGAAACTTGTCTTGTCGGTGGAACTAAAACTTTCTCGAAATGCACCCGAAAAGATTCAAAACCAAATTGAAAAAAATTTGGACTATCGAAAGAGATTCACACCGTATGCTAAACCGAGTCTTGGGAGTACGTATACACGCTTGAAGGAGGGTGAGAACTGGGTTTTCCCAGGCAAATTGATCGAAGAGGCTGGTCTTAAGGGACTTCGTCGCGGGGGCGCTCAGATCTCAAGCATTCATGCGAATTATATCATTAATGAGGGTCATGCGACCTTCGAAGATGTTATCGGTTTAATGAAAGAGGTTGAAAAACGCGTTTTCGAACATTCCGGCAAAAGATTAATTCGAGAAATCCTCGTTTGGACCGACCGAAATGAGAGCCATGAGAAGGTTTGATTAACGAAGCATGGTAAACATTCGGCTGCCCCGGACGAACGGAAAGTGATCGCGATCGAACGAAAACCAAATAAAGCCCGCCTCTCCGAGAAGCTTTTCCCTAGGGACGAAGCCCCAATACCGTGAATCCTGACTATCATCACGATTATCTCCCATCACAAAGAGCGAATCTGGTGGGACCTCGATTTCTTCCATATCACGAGAAGGCCGATCATTTAAAAAAATAATATGATGAGTGATGGTGCCGATGGTTTCCTTATAAATGCTAATCAGTCGAGGATCATATTTGGGGGCTAAATCTTCTAAAATTTGCCGATCGTCTTCAGGTTCGAGCGGAAGAGGCGTTCCATTTAAAATCACTCGCTTGTCTTTAATTTCTACGCGGTCACCCGGAATTCCAATCACTCGCTTGATGTAATCTTTAGAAGGATCCAGTGGGTACTCAAAGACAACGATATCGCCATGCTCTGGATTTTTCCTTTGAGCAAAGGATTTCCGAGTAAATGGAATATGCCAGTCGTAGGCAAACATACCGACGAAAATAAACTCTCCAATTTTAATCGTTGGGATCATCGAACCTGTCGGGATATGTCGTGGAGACGCGATAGTCGTTCGAAAAAGGAAAGCTACGGCGAACGCAATGGCCAAAGTAAGCACCCATTCTTTAAAAAATTTTTTCCACTTTTCTTTTGTATCTTTGGTCACGATTTTTCCTTTCCGGGCAGTTTAGCAGTTGTCGAGATCTCTGGCGAGTCTGGATCCACGATCAATCCTCTGGGAGCTTCAAAGTAAAAGGCATTCGCCTCGGTTTTAAAGCGTTTCAAAAGACAATGCTTCCACCGCTTTCCATCGGCACAAAGCCAGCGTTCGCATTTTCCCTTGGAAATCAAAGCACGGCTTACCATTCGTGCATCCGATATTGCAAATGGCGGCTGTTGTTTACCAAGAGCTAAGAATGAGAAGCTTAAATAAGGGCGCTCAAAGCCCATCGAGTGAACCAGATTCCAATAGACGGACGGAGCTCGATACGGTCGTTCTTCGTGGCACCATTCATTCTGTGGTAGGGCCGGACATGCTTTTTGATGCGTGCATGGAAGTAAAATGGGAATGATCTTGGATGCCCGATCTCGAAACTTCAAAAAATTTTGATTTATCTTTTTTGACGCGGGCTCAATGAGTAAAAAAAGAGTCGA
>CAZSZT010000114.1:0-3222 GCA_964611175.1 uncultured Bacteriovoracaceae bacterium | reverse complement strand
CGATGGACTGGCCTCTTTAAAAAGGTTTTCAAAGAATTCTTGTAATTCACCTTCATTAAAAACATCCACGGCAATAAAAATGGTATTTTCAAGGGATTTTGCCGAAAAAGTTTTTGATAGGGAAAAAATTTTTGGATCTAAAAAAGATTTAAATTCTTCGATAGCCCATTGAGTGGGCGAGAGATCTTGATCGATGCACTCCGCTCTTGATAGGGAAATTTTTTGTTCATTAAAAAAATCCATAGTACCAAGGGTTGCTCCTAAAGTGCCAGCGCCAAAGTCAATAAGTTTTATTTTTTGGTTTTGAAAAATTTTTAAGTAATCATAGGTCAGTAGTTCTTCGAGAGCCGCTTTTACTTTCAAAGCACTTAAGAATCCGAAATACTGAGAATATGGACGAAAGATTTCTGATCTCCATGGAAGACGCCTTCCCACCTGATAGGATTCGCATCTTTCACGAAGGGTTTCCACTTCACGAGATTTCAATTTTCCTTCAAAGAATTTCGTCTCTAAATCTTCGGAAAGCTGAACTTTTTCAGTATGATCTTTTTTCACGTTATTGATTTAGGATTAGCGGTAATTGATGGGGCTTGGAAGCTTCGTTTTAAGGAAGATTCTATGGAGCCTTCGTCTAAGCCGTAGTAAAACAAAATGGGTGAAGATTCTTATTTTTACACCTTTTCTCGTCGCCAAAACAAATGGGGGCGAGATTTCGATGATCGAACGGCTCCATGTTTTTCGATCATGGGGCTGGGATGTTCAGGTTCATATTGCTCTTCCTGACGGGATTCAAAAACAGGCTCAGGATTTTCTTCAGTCTATGGGAACGCCTTTAACGGACGCGCATTATGAGGTAGATGGAATCCCGTGTCGTGTTGAGTTTCGACCGGGATTCCATCCTGAAAAAATTTCCGCACAGACAGAAATGGAAAAATATTTTTTTGAAATTGCCGAGTTGGAAAAGCCTGATTTCGTTTGGGCGCATTACACCGATTACTTTGCTGTGACTTCGGCTGTTCGTTGGAAAGCCGATCGTGCCTGGATTATTTTAACGGACAACGAATATCCTCGTCTTGAGGAAATTCAGAAATATCCAAGTTTAGGAGAGGCTTACAAAAAGATAAAAACTTTAATCGTCGCCTCACGTTTTATGAGAACGAAAGCCCGGGAGTCCTATCCAAATGCTCGTGTTCTTTGGATTCCAAATCCCGTGACAACCTTTTTGGGTGAAACCCTTTCGAGAAGTCCTCAAGCTTGGGTTTTTGTGAATCCAACTGAAGTGAAAGGCTTGGATTTTATGATGGAGCTTGTAAAGACACTCCCAAAGGAAGAGTTTTTGTTTGTGGGGAATTGGGCCACGGAGATGCCCGGGCACCTTCCACCGAATGTAAGAACACTTCCTCGACAGCAGAATCTTCGAAATGTCTTTTCGAATGCAAAAGGTCTTTTGATGCCGAGTGTCTGGGAGGAGGCCTTCGGACGCCTGGCGTTGGAGGCGATGGCTGCAGGGGTTCCTGTGATTGCGAGCGATCGTGGGGCTTTACCGGAAACGGTAGGAATGGGAGGAGATGTTTTACCGCTCGAGCTTTCTGTATGGACTGAACACCTTGCAAAATTTTCTGATGCGAAACAAAAAGCGCGAGAAAGTCGTTTGAAGGAATATCGGAGGGATACGACGCATCGATATGAAGCCCTTAAGAGATATCTTTCGGTGAACCTGTTACAATAAGATAAATGTAAACTCAAAGATAACGCTTTATGTCAGAAGAAGCCGCAAATCAGGAAAATTATTTTAAGGTTCCATGTGAACTTCAGATTCGTTTTCGCCCCATTGGGGAGGATGAGCTTCAAGTTTTTCGATCCTATGCGATGCGGCCATCTCCGTATTCAACTCTTAAAGCAGATATCGATCTTCAACTCTCCTCGATGGATATTCGAGAAGAATCGAAGGCCTTATTTGAAAAGGCCTTTCAAATCCTTTTAAATATGGATCAACGTTTGGAGCGAATCGAAGAGCAGATGCACGCTTTTATGGCCGGAGATAAGCCGAAACTCGAGTCTTATGAATGGGTTCATGGAGAACTTGGCGCGGGAGGACTTCATTTCAAAACAGATTCGAAAAAGCAAGTGAGCGTGGGGGAAAATCTTTTGTTGGATATGATTCTTCCGGCCCTTCCCGAACATCGAGTCGTTGCGGCGGCGAAGCTTGAAGAGCAGAAAGAGGATAAAACCTTTTGCACGCGATTTATCGCCATTCATGACGACGATAAGGAATTCCTCCACCGGTTCGTCGTTTCTCGGGAGCGGGAACTCCTTCGCCTTCGTGCGCTAGAACGCGAGCGGTTAAAACATAATCCCGACGCTTGAGCGAATCGAAAAAGTCCGGTTAGCTGAACTCATTCTTATGGGCACAAAGATTATTTCCTGGAATGTAAACGGCATTCGTGCTTGCGCGAAGAATGGGCTTGAGGATTTTCTTCAAAAGGAAAATCCCGATATTTTTTGTGCTCAAGAAGTCAAAGCCTTTGAAGATCAATGCACGGAACTTTGGAAAGATCCCAAGACTTATAAGAAAATTTGGCATCCGGCCGAAAGACCCGGATATAGTGGTGTCGCTAGTTTTTTCAAAGGACAGACGCCGAAGTCGACCGTCGGAATGGGGGATCCCACGATTGATCGAGAAGGCCGAATCTTAGTTCATGATCTTGATTCCGTGACCTTAGTGAACACCTATTTTCCCAACGGTGGTTCTGGAGAACCACGACACTTTTTTAAAATGAAATTCATGAAAAAATTTTTCAAATGGCTCAAGGAGCTCGACAAAAAATCCCCGGTCGTCTTAACGGGGGATATTAATATCGCTCATCGAGAAATCGATATTCATGATCCTGTCCGTTTAGTTGGAACTTCTGGATTTAAACCTGAAGAGCGTCAATGGATGACAGAACTTTTCGAGAACGGCTTTGTGGATGCTTTTCGCTACGCTCATGGAGACCTTAAAGATCAGTATTCCTGGTGGTCTTACCGACAAGGGGCCAGACGCCGAAATAAGGGCTGGAGAATCGATTATTTTATCGTTTCCAAACGTTTCGTTAAAAAGATTCAAAATATAAAGATGTTTACGGAGGTTTCAGGCTCTGATCATTGCCCGCTTTCCTTAGAAATTTGTTAACAAACGCCTATGACCGCTTCGTGAAATCTGAGAGCAGTGCTGCTATTTTG
>CAZSZT010000113.1:5206-5974 GCA_964611175.1 uncultured Bacteriovoracaceae bacterium | reverse complement strand
AACTTATGAGGCATCGCATGAGTTTGTTAAACAACATGCGAACGTCGATTCAATTGCCTATCCGTCGTGTCGAGTGCCCGAACGAGGTGATTGCCTTGTCACTTTCAATATCAATACCCTGGGAAAGCAACCGAACACTGAACGCACTGTTCATTTCGTTTTCGACTCTGGTCGAAAGAGTTGTCATGTGACGACGCCAGTATCAGCAAACGAAAGCTTCGACATTATTTGGGAGCAAGTATCCTAATGGCTTTACTCGACGTGTCATGCTTTTTTGAAAGAGATGTTTAAATAGCTCGCGTAAAATCTAAGGGTGGGGATCGAGATTCAAAAATTCGTTGATGAATTTCTTCAATCGAAGACTTTAGAGTCGAAGTTTAGTCCGAATACATATACCGCGTTTAAATCCGATCTCAAAGTTTTCACAAAATACTTTAAAAATGATTTTTCAAATTTTACTGAGCGTTCTTGGGGACGATATTGCGGCTATCTCGTTTCAGAATATAAACCAGCATCTGTCAATCGAGCCCATTGTAGCCACCGTGCTTTTTTTGAATTTCTCAAAGAAAATCATTCTGAAATCTCGCTTCATAAAATTGAATTTCCAAAACCGCGTCGGTCGAGATCTCTTCCGAAAGTGCTATCTTATGATGAAATTTTGCAGGTCATCGAAGCTCCAGGCTTGCTTGGAGATCTTATTGAATTTCTCTATGGGACCGGAGCACGAATTACCGAAGCCTGTTCTCTCAAATGGATTCAAGTGGATTT
>CAZSZT010000113.1:0-5196 GCA_964611175.1 uncultured Bacteriovoracaceae bacterium | reverse complement strand
AAGGGAAGTGATTCGTCTTTATGGAAAGGGGAGGAAAATTCGGGAAGTTCCTCTTGCTGGAATGCTCAAAAAGCGTCTGGAAATGCGGCCTAAAACTTCCGAATATGTATTTCCGTCGATGAAAAATCCGCAGAAACCGATCAATAAAGATTTTGTTCGAGAGCTATTGATCCGACTATCGAAAAAGACAAAATTTCGAAAACATATTCATCCACATCAGTTTCGTCATAGTGTTGCAACCCATCTGCTCGATCAAGGGGCTGATCTTCGAGTGATTCAAGATCTCCTCGGTCATGAGTCGCTTTCGACGACTCAGAAATACCTGTCGGTGTCGAAACAGAGACTTATGGAAGTCTTTGATAAGGCCCATCCGCGTTCATAATCATCGAAATACAAAATTTCGAATTGAGAGCGCTCTCAACTGAAAACTCCCTCGATTGAGTGCCCCATAGATTTGCTGTAGCTTTAAGCATGGCTTTTTTTCTACTCAAAGTTGGGATTTCCGCGCTGGTTATTGCCGTTGCTTCCGAAATTTCTAAACGCTCCGGCTTTTGGGGTTCTTTACTTGTTTCACTGCCGCTCATGTCCATTCTGACAATGACGTGGGTTTATTTAGAAACAAGAGACACTGGCAAAATATCTTCGATGTCATGGGAAATTCTTTGGCTCGTTTTACCCACCTTGCCATTTTTTGTGATTATCCCTTCGATGTTAAAAAAGGGCGTTTCATTTCCAATTACAATGATTGTTGCCTGCGCTGTGACAGCACTTCTTTATGTGGGGACAGTCAGACTTATTAAATGAAAGCGGTCACTCTACTTCATCTAAGAAATGCGTAAACCTGCTCCCAGAGCGGCTTTACTCTCACCATTTTAATCAACATTATGTAAACTATTAAAGTTTAAGGGTTTACAAATGTCGACCCAAGGCAAGTTGAAGCTCACTAAAGGCTTCGACATAGTCGGCTTGAGACTTCACAACACCGGCCTGCGCTTTGAACATATCTAGCTCCGCATCGAGTACATCGGTATTCGTGCGGACGCCTGCATTTCTTGCATTCTTCGCAAGACGAACGCTTTCCTTAGCCTTTTCCACCTGCGCTAATTTTGCCCGATACTGTGAAACAGCGTACTGGATTTTTCGCTTCCAAACTTGAAGTTCAAAAATAGATTTCGTTTCGACGCTCTTAGATTTTTCTTCAGACGCTTTCGCCTCATAAAAATTTTGCTTCTCTTTAGAAATAGACCTTCCACCATCAAAGACATTCCAATGAAGTTTTAGCCCAACCGTGTACGCGTTTCTAAAGGCGTCGGTGTCTGAAATCGATTTGTTTTGGTTGTTGTAGTACATCCCTTCGCCAAAGAAAGAAACTTCGGGAAGCCAGTCGCTGCGGCTACTCCATAAATCCTTTCTTGTCGCCTGGGTTCGAAGTTCTTCTGCTTTTACATCATCTCGTGTGGAAACATTTTCACTCACCTTTTCGAGATCTCTTTCAATGGGTTCGGGCAGAGTGCCTTCAAGTTTTGAAGGCGCATCTTGAACACCCATGGCTTCCGCTAATTTAATTCTAGAAAGAATAACGTTATCATCCGCGGCGTTTTTTTCAGTACGCGCTTCTTCCAATTGTACTTCAATACGCAACACATCAAAACGAGTAGAAGCTCCCCCTTTTTCCTGATTTTGAGCGTCCCGACGATGTCCTTCCAGAACCGAAATATTTTCTGCAGCAACTTCGGCCAGTTTTTCTGCCGCGAGAGCTTGAAAAAATTTGATTCGGACATCCTCTTCTAACTGAAAAAGTTTTCGCTGTTCGTCGAGTGAAAGAGCTTCATGTCGAAGGGAGGCGGCCTGATAGTTATTCCAACCCTTAAAGCCGTCGAACACTGTCCACTCCAGTCGCGCCGAGCCGGTTGACTCTGGTACGACGAGCGGAAATTCCGAGGAAGGTCCTCCCCCCAGACTTACATTCATCACTTGAAGTTTATTTTCGAAAATATGGGATCCCTCAAGAGTGAAGTGCGGGATATAAGTCGAAATGGCCTCAAGGCGCTTCCACTGCGCGGCGGCCGTCTTATTTCGTAGGCCATTTAGTTCATGATTCTTCTGTTCGGCCGTTGTCACGGCCTCCTCTAAAGTGAGACCGGCTGCATTTTTTAAGAAGAATCCCATCCAAATGAAACTCAAGACGATCGTTTTAGTTAATTTCATTTTCACTCCATCATAATGTTTTCACCTTCAGGCAGATGAACTTTCTTAGCAGGCAAATAAAAAGCGAGAATCATTGCAAGTACAACAAACCCCGCGCCAACGAGAAACGTATCTTGAAAAGCGCGGACTGATCCGATCTGATTAAAATACCGGATCAGTAAACCCCGCCCCACTTGATAAGACTCCGTATGCGTCGGACCCAGAGCATGAACGTGTTCAGCCAAGCGCCGAATTGATTCCATTCCAACCGCCGAACCTTTTTGAAGATTGGAAGCTGCAATATTCAAATGAAATTTAGTTCGATGACTTAAAACTGTCGATAAAACGGCAATGCCAATTGATCCCCCTACTTGCTGAACTAGATTTAGCATGGACGATGCCATGGATGCCTTTGCTTTCGGTACTGAATTGAGTGCAGCCGCCATAATTGGCGCAATCAAAAGCCCAATACCCACTCCTCTGACCAGCGTTGGAAGAATGATATTCCAATTCGACCACTCGAGATCGATATGACGATACATGAACATAAAAGTTCCAAGCCCAAAAAGACCGATAAGAGTAAGCCAACGTGGCCCCATTTTATCGCTGAGGCGCCCCGAAATAGGCATGAATACTCCGATCACTAGGGATCCGGGCAGTAGCAACAAGCCACTCTCTGTTTCCTGCAAGCCTTTTAGCTGCTGCAAAAAAAGCGGGAGCAGAAAGACCCCGCCAAATAAAATGGCGGAACGCGTGAAGGTGACAAACATTGAAACGGTAAAAACGGAATTTTTAAAGAGCGAAAGATCAACTATCCCGTGCTCGACAATAGATTCGGCAAGAATAAATCCGATGAATCCAAGAACCGCTAAAATGGCGCACGTCACAATATAAGTTGAAGTCCATCCTTCATGTTCTCCTTTCGAAAGTCCTAAGAGAAAAAAGACGAGAAAAATCGAAAGCGAAATGAAACCCCAAAAGTCGAAAGGTTTATGCAGACTCGCGTGAGGCTTGTCTGATCGAAGGATTTCAAGAGCGAGCAGTAACCCTAAGAGTCCTACGGGAAGGTTGATCATAAAAATGGATCTCCATCCGAAAGCTTCCGTCAAATATCCTCCAAGTGTGGGACCAAATGCGGGCCCGACAATGACTCCTACCCCCCACCACCCCATCGCCTTTCCTCGCTCATGCGGTGGAAAAACTTCTGCAATCATAGCCATTCCTGTTGGCGTGAGAGCTCCGCCTCCTAGAGCTTGAATCACTCGCGCAATGATGAGAGTCGGAAGATTCCAAGCCAATCCACAAAGAACAGAGCCGATCGTAAATACGATGAGGGCCATGATGTAGAGAACTTTGTGCCCCATGCGTGAGCTCACCCAAGCTGTCAGTGGCATTAGAGTCGCAAATGCGAGCATATAGGCTGTCACTACCCACTCAATATCTCCTAAGCCGACTCCAAAATCGGCCATAATCGCTGGGATTGAAACGTTCACAATACTCGTATCGATCGCGCCCATGAGAGTACCGATCATTACGATACCGAGAACCCACCAACGATAAGCTGCCTCCGATTGAACGCGTGATCCCATAAATTTATCGCACCCGAATTTTAATTTCGACGGATTGCCCGACGCGCAACTTCTTGTCCTGAGGACTATCGATGGACACTTTAATCGGAATTCTTTGCACTACTTTCGTGAAATTTCCTGAGGCGTTTTCTGTGGGAATAAGAGAAAACTGGGAAGCTGTTGCTTGCCGGGTTTCTAAAACTTTCCCGGAAAGCGCCCCTCCTTCGTCAATGGAAATACGAACAATTTGGCCGGCCTTCACCAGCCCAATCTCGGTCTCCTCCACATTAGCACTGATCCAGGCATTATCGACGTCGGCCACGGTGAATGCGGTTTGACCTGCCTCTAAAATATTTCCAATCTCGGCGAGTTTTTGAACCACCACGCCATCAATGGAACTTCGCAAGTAGGTATTCTCATCGGCAACTTCCGCCTGGGTTAACTCGGCAGTTGCAACTTCCGAGTTGGCTCGTGCGTTATCAAGTTCCTTTTGCGGCAGCGTGCGCTGTTCGACCAGCTGAGATACGCGTTTCAATTCTCGAGCGGCTAAGTCCGCTTTGGCTTTGGCTTTAACGACTTGAGCCGCCGTAAGTCGATGATCAAGCTCAAGCAAGATATCTCCTTTTTTTACCGCGCTTCCTTCGAGCACATTCACTTTTTCAATTCGACCCGTGACTTGCATCGGCGCAATTCTCACAAGCGTTGCCGAGATCCTCGCATCATCCGTAGAAACGTAGGGATGAAACCAAAACCACCAAACGATCAATCCGAAAAAGGCAGCCAAGGCCACAACGCCCACAACCACTTTGACTTTACTTTGAGAAGATCGCGGCCGGGCTTCGGATGTGGCATGATGATGAGCTTGTGACATATTAATTCTCCAATCCTTCGTAGACTTCAAAGTTAGTGGACGCTTTCTGAAGCAGTCGTAAGAAATCTTCTTTCTCTTTCTGAGAGAAATTTTCGACAAAACAGTCCGCTAATCTCGAAACTGAAGACTCCAGGTTTTCCATATTTCTTTGACCTTTCGAAGACAGTTTAATCGTCCAGCGGCGACTATCCGTTGGGTGACTTTTTCTGGTTATCCAACCCTGCCGTTTAAGAGATTCAATGCCGCGACCGATGGCGGCCGGATCGGTCAGTGTGGCATTCGCCAGTTCCATTTGAGAACATGAACGCAACTTGGAAATATTTCGTAAGACCAAGGCTTGTTTCGGCCCAATTTTTAGTCCGGATAACTCTTTTGTGATTCCAAGGTTCAATCGTCTCTTAAGACGTCCGAATTCTTCTAAAATGGACATATTTGACATATCAAATAAAATCTACCACCACTTTTGAAAAAATACTAGATATGTCAAATAAATCATTGGGAGCTCACCATTGATCGGAAAAAGAGCACTTTGAGGTGTTTAAGATAAATATTGGTGAGGACTGACTTAGC
>CAZSZT010000112.1:0-5995 GCA_964611175.1 uncultured Bacteriovoracaceae bacterium | reverse complement strand
GGTGAAATCCATAAGGTCATTTGGGGCAAGAAGGTTGAAAAGCAGCTTTCAAAAGTCCCAAGTTATATTGCCGAAAAGTTTTACACTTGGGTCTCATCGGTAAAGCTCGTTGGCTTGAGAAAGGTGCGCGAACACCCAGGCTATCACGACGAGCCGTTGAAAGGTCAACGCAGGGGCCAGCGCTCTATAAGATTGAGCCGTGGATATAGAGCCTTTTATATTGAACGAATGGATGGCTCTATTGAATTGGTCGAAGTAATCGAGGTATCGCTACATGAGTACTAAACGCTTTTACGACATTCGAGATTTAGAAAAGAAATTTGGACCAATGACCGTTGGATTATTTTTACGCTCTTTCCGCGAAAGTGGTGAGCTTTCTCAAACGGAATATGCCAAAAAGCTCCGCATCTCTCGCGCTAATCTTTGTGATATTGAGAAGGGACGGAAACTCGTGAGCCCTGAGCGTGCCGCTAAAATGGCCAAGGTTCTCGGTGTTCCTCAAGAAGTGCTCGTTCAACTTGCGATTCAGGATGAACTAAGACAGGCACGGCTCGATTATCAAGTCGAACTTCGGAAAGCAGTTTAAAAAAAACCTCAAAAAAAGTATGCGGGTTGGCACGGTTCTTGCTCTATTTTGAGGTTTATGAACCCAAGAACACTCCCTTTTCTTGCTGCACTATTGACTGTCAGTGTTTGGTCAGCTCAGGTACCAGCACAATCAACAGATTCATTTAACGCACCTCAAAATTCACAGTATTAGTGGAACAATCTTCCCCAAACGCTGGATCCATACGCTAGAGCAAAATGGCTTTCAAACTATTCGGAGAATAATCGAGATATTGAAGGCTGGGTATTCGTTGGATTTGGAGCGCTGAGTTTAGGGAGCGGTATCGCACTTCATAGCCTCGCCGCATCACGCTCCGGAGATTCGCGCTTTGGGATGAATATCGGTGGAGGCGTACTCGATGGGCTAGGTCTAGGACTCGGTTTGTGGGGTACCTACCTCCTGTTATCAAATGAAAGCATAACTAATGAACTTGAAGCACTTGAATCTGTAAGCCGCAATGATGAACGTCGGAAACAAACGGGTTCTGAGCTACTGCTAGAAAGCTATGCTAACCAAGAGAGAATGTGGCGATATCTAAAGGCATCATCAGCAATCGCATTAGGTCTTGCGTCAGGGGTATCTCCATTATTTACGTCGGCATCCGCTGAAACAAAAGTTTCAACTGCGCTAGTGGGGGGAGCCGCTGTAAGTTATGGCGTTTTTAGAGCCCTGTTTCCAACAAAGGCTGAGGACTTTTGGGAAACTTACAAACGAGATAAAAAGGAAGCAAGACAAGGCCACACAGAAAATATTTGGATGATCGCGCCCACAGCGATCCATCAAAATGGTTCTACCAATTTGGGAATTGGGTTTTATACAACATTTTGATACCTGTCTGTTTTTCAGAGCATCTAGGATGCAATTCAGAACAATCGACAAATCAAAACGATAAAACAGCGGAACCATCTTTTAAGTCGATTACTCAAAAACGGCCTATTAGTTTTATCACTGCTACCGCAGGCGGCACGGGTCTCAACCCGCCTCACCTAGATATATTGGCAGAGCTTGACCGGTCCTTAATCGCCTCAGTGATCCGAACTCGAAAAGGCAGCTAACGCTTTGGGAGCCGACGATGGAGGGACTGAAGTCATTTGAGCTTCATCATTATTATCGATCGCTCGATTACTTAGTCGAGCACAAGGAAGCGATTGAAAAAAGAGTATTTCAAACGATGAGCTCTCTTTTTCAGCGTAAAGTGGATGTCGTTTTATTTGATCCCCCAAGCCTTGTTTACTACGGAGACTCTGAAAAACATGAAGATCTTTTGAATTATGGCTTTTCGAAAGCGAGGCGCGGAGATTTAAAACAAATCGTTGTTGAGGTGGGGTTCGTCACCAATTTGAGAAAGCATGTAGACATGCCGAAGTAAGGAAGATCGCCTTCCACTCAATACGCCATACGTTTGCGAGTCACTTCGTTATGAATGGAGGTGAGGTTTACTTGCTTCAAGCGTTACTCGGTCACAGAGAAGTAACGACCACTCAAAGATATGCCCATCTCTCACCAAGCTATTTGGCAAAAGCTTCAAGCTTGGTACAGTACGTCCCACCCGTCACAAGGATTTCACAAGGATTCTGAGAATCTAAAGAAGTCGTAATTTACAAAAACGTGTCTATACGCCTTAATAACAATGAATTTTTGATACGCGGGAGTAGCTCAGTTGGTAGAGCATCAGCTTCCCAAGCTGAGGGTCGGGGGTTCGAGACCCCTCTCCCGCTTACTTACATCTTGCAAAAAGAAGGCCCCAATAGGGGCCTTCTTTAATTAACTTGCGATGGAATCTGTTTTCTTATTCAAATGTTTGAAAAACATAATTACGAGCTGTGGAGATCGCATTGCTTTCGCAGAAATTCATATTATCCATTCTATCTTGCTCACAAGTTGCCGCCACCGCTTGAACTGCAGAGTCCGAAAAATCCATAGAAACGACATAATCGACGGTAACACCACACTCATAGGCGGAAACATCGATGGATGGACTACTTAAGCTTGTATAAAACGTATCTGTACTGAACGAATTTAAAGCTTCACCCGCTTCTGTATAATAAGTACCAGAAGTTACAGCTTTATAATAAGTATCGCTATATTCAATGGCTGAATAAAAGCTGTGAGAGAAAGTATTACCTCCTGTACTGGATGAAGAATGTGCTACTCCGCCTTCTCGAAATCGAACATTCTTGGCACTATCCCCTGAGAAGGAAACTGACATCCAGCCCTTGTCCGTCCATGTGTCGGCACCAAATGTATGAGATCCGAACATTTTGGTAGTAATCGTATCACTGGAATCAATGGTTACTTCTGTTTTAAATGTTCCCCAGTCTCCTTGAAAATTTCCTGTGAAATTCCGATCTTGGGAAGGATCGAAAACGATGGTACCGGCCGATTCTGTCAAATACCCGGTTGCCGTCATTGTCCCTGCTCCCCATGCGTCGTCGTGACCGGAACTGAGCGTGAGCAATCCAGTTGCTTTATTTACCGATATATCGTCATAGCCGGTTACCGCTGTTTCAGCTTCATTACAAAACCATAAAGTGGCGCGGTAAACATTAGATGTCACTGAATTCGATCCATGAACTTTGATATAAACCTTTTCAGGCCCTCCTTCTTCCTCGCCGTCACCTGAGACATCAACGCGCACAACTCGATCCGCAGCTTGCTGTTCAAAAAGTGTACTTGAATCGGCCAAAGATGGCGTAACCGTTACCCCACTTGCTACACCTGACATTCCTTTCATATAGCACATAGATGTTCCAGCTTGAGCGGACATCGAGAACGAATGTCCAAAATCCATCAACGCACGGCATCCCGATTCTCCCGCAATACCACCGTCGGTTCCTCCCCAGAACAGATTGGCTTGTTCCTGAGTAGCCGATCCAGCCGTATTAATGGCTGAAACCATTCCGTTCCAAAAATAGGTATCTGCATTACTGGAACTCACTTCACTAAGCTTTGGAGGTGTTCCCGAAACAGCCGCAAAAACCATTGCGGTATCGACACTGGACTCCGTCACCATTTGAGAGGTGGATGGAATATCCCCTAAACCATTAATCGTGACCCCACCCGAAGAGCCGCCGCAATTGACGAATGTTAAACTTACGAGCGTTAAACTAAAAAGCGATGCCAAAAAACGATTTGCTGTGATTTTCACAATCCCCTCCCCTTATTTATACAGAAACGAATTGCAAAAAGGCTTATCCCTTACTTTTTGCAAGACGTCATAGTCCACCTAAAAGTATAGAGAAGAGTTTAAGAATGAAAAGGGTGTCAAAATTTTGATAATGTGATCTAAACAGAAAGATTATGTCATCCGAAACTGAAGCTCGTAGGGAGCTTCTTGAAAAATCAAAATCTTACTTTCGAGATCATGTCAAAACAAAGACTTTTCTCCCCGGGGAAACGTATATCCCTGCTTCTACAAAATCGTTGAACGAAGAAGATTTAGTCGCCCTCATTGACGCGAGTCTTGACCTTTGGCTTACGGCCGGAAGATTTGCGGATGAATTTGAAAAGAAACTTTCCCCCTATTTTGGGCGTTCGGTTTCGAGTTTATTGGTTAATAGTGGATCAAGTGCCAATTTGGTAGCGGTTTCTTCCCTGGGTTCCCCACTTTTGGATAAAATGAAAAAGCTTCGTCTTCAAACTGGCGATGAAGTGATTACGGTGGCGGCAGGATTTCCGACGACGGTTAATCCCATTGTTCAAAATGGCTGGATTCCCGTTTTTGTGGATGTTGATCTCGAAACCTTCAACACAAATTTGGAAAAAATTCAGGAGGCTTGGACACCCAAAACTCGGGCAGTTGTTTTAGCTCATACCTTAGGCAATCCTTATCGTGCCGATCTCATTTCCGAATGGTGTAAATCGAAGAACCTTTATCTGATCGAAGATTGCTGCGATGCCTTAGGAGCCAAAATTCAAGAAAAGCCCGTAGGATCTTTTGGACAATATGCGACCGTGAGTTTTTATCCCGCTCATCATATTACGATGGGCGAAGGCGGGGCGGTTATCTGCGAAACTGGAGCCTTTAGAAGAATTGCCGAAAGCATTCGAGATTGGGGAAGAGACTGCTACTGCGCTCCTGGAATGGATAATACCTGTAAAAAGCGTTTTGATTGGCAACTCGGCGGACTTCCGAAAGGCTACGATCATAAATATATTTATTCCCAATTGGGATACAATTTGAAGGTCACCGATATGCAAGCAGCGATCGGCCTTTCGCAACTTACCAGAGCAAACGATTTTATTAATAAACGACGAGAAAATTACTCCTATTTATCGAAAGCTTTTTCGAGTTCACCTCAAATAAAAAAGCTCTTTACCCCGATTCAAGCAACAAAGGAAACAGAACCAAGCTGGTTTGGCTTCCCGATCCTTTGTGCTGAGGGAGTCGATCGAACGAAAGTCACTCGGCACCTCGAAGAATCGAAAATCGGAACGCGACTCGTTTTCGCCGGCAATCTCACCCGTCAACCCGCTTACGAAAATATTCCTTATCGAGTTCATGGAGACTTAAAAAATACCGATCTTATTATGAACCAAGGCTTTTGGGTTGGCGTTCACCCCATGCTCACGTCTAAACATCTAGACTATATGATTGAGCAATTCGAAGCTCTTGCAACGAAGATTTAATGTCTCCTCGTTCTCAACATTTTTCACTGCTTCCCTGGGTCAGCCTTTTAAGTTTGGGGATTTTCTTAATTGGTGGATGGTTATTCTTTCGATGGGATCATGCGGGATGGGATTTCGAGATGTACCGGGCCAATGCACAAATTTTTCTCGAAGGAAAAAATCCTTATGACCGAGAAATCCTTCGGCGGTATTTTAAGACGGATTATCTTCTCACGTATCCCCCCATTTTTTTGCCTCTTTTCAGTCCCTTGGCCTATGGAACAAAATTCTTTTGGGTAGGTTTTACGCTTGTTATTACCTTTATTCTTGGACTTCTTAGTTTTCGCTTAGTTCCCAACAAATATTTGTTGGCTGGAGTTTATACAACCTCCTTTTGGGCCCTTGCGTGGAATCTCATCACCGGAAACATAGGAATGATTGAATGCGGGTTTATTATTCTTTGTTTTCTTTTCTTAGCAAAAAGTAAGATTTATTTGGCCGCCTTGAGCTTAGGAGCCATGGCCAGCATTAAATTGATTCCTGCACTTTATTTAATTTTATTTCCCATTGTATATGGCTCGTTTTACGCATTCGGAATGGGCCTACTGGGTCTTGTTATCCCTCTTGTACTATCTTTCGTCATTTTCCCATCGATGAGCCAGGTGTGGTTTCAATATTCACTTGGACAAAATTCAGCACGAGGTCCTTTAGATGAGTTGAAATTCACTCACAACGACCCTTCTCTCTTTAATTTTTTCTGTTCTCTTTTTTCCCATGAGG
>CAZSZT010000111.1:0-6001 GCA_964611175.1 uncultured Bacteriovoracaceae bacterium | reverse complement strand
GGGCACGCCTTTGTCCAGACGATCAAAAACTTAGACGAAAGAAGGAGTAACGATTATTGGGGTTTCCACGAAGGAGTCGCTGACGCCTTTTCCATTTTATCTTTGGACACGCCATGCTCGGGCTTAGACTTTAATGGCGATGACACGGGATGTTTTCGAGATTATTCGAACACCTATCATCGATTCCCGGTTCAAAGCGAAGACCCGCACCTTCGTGGAATGCCGCTTGGCGGAGCCTTTTGGAAACTTCAAGTTGAACTGAAGAAGCGTTATGGAACCACGGAGGGATTAAACAGATCCCGAAATCTGTTTCTATGGACGATGGCGATGAATGATACGGGGTATGATTACAGTATTGCGCAGGATCTTCTATTTGTGGACGGCAAGCTTTACAATGGCACCCATTCGGATTTGATTGTGACGATCTTTAAGGAATTCAATTTAATTTAATCTCGATCGGCGCCCAAGTCTACTTGCCAGGGTTTTGTTTTTGGAATCTGCTTATGAGCAACCTCTGGAACAGACGACTGAAACTCTTTCTGAATATCTTTTAAATCTCGAGCCATGCCGACCCAGTTCCACTCCATCATGGATGCCGATGCTTTTACAAAATAAGATCTTCCGGCGTCTTGATGAAGATCCGGGTACTGAGTACGGCTTGATTCCGGCAAAACCTGATAAATAGAGCAAAGCAATACTCCCACGACCATTCCTTTAATAGCCCCAAGCCCTAAACCAAAAAGCCGGTCCGTCGGCTTTAAAAATGGGTTTTTCCTTGCGAGCTGGAAAAGCCCACCTATTAAAAGAATCGTGCAGAAAATACTTAAGCTGCTCAGTCCCCACAGAATGAAGGTTGGGATTTCAGAAGCCCAGGTCCAGCCGCTTTCGAATTTTAGCCAAAGAGCGAGAGGCTGGGCAAAAAAGAGAGCTCCGATAAGAGCAAACAAGGTAATCATCTGTTTTAAAAATCCTTGGATGTAGCCGAGACAGGCAAATACGAGAACCATAAATAAAAGTAGAAGATCGAGATACATACTTTTATGTTAATCCATATGGTGAGCGGCTCAAAGTTTTCCTTCTTAGACCTCTCGGACGTTTTGACTCAGAAAGTCTTTCGTTGGCTCGTTGGATTTTTTGTTTTGGCCTTAGTCATGAGTTTCGCCAGCCATTATCTTAATCTTCCTCCCTGGACCTTATGGATTCGACGCTATGCATTTCAGGTCTTTGTTCTTTTGGCTGTTCTTCACCTATGGAGTTTGGGTTGGAGGCCATTATGGGGAAGGCTTTGGACAAATGTTCGTTATATTCTTGGAGGTCTTGTCTTTTACTTTTTGATCCTGGAAGTCGGAAACCAAATCTTGGGTTATTTTTATGATGCGCATGCCGACGGGCTCGCTCCATCTTTAAGTTTAGAACCGTTGATCCTCGCGGCCATCATGGCACCGGTTCTGGAGGAAATGTTTTTTCGAGATGCTCTTTTTCGAGCCGTTCGACATCAATCAGGGCGGGTCGTTTTCGCGATGGTTTTAGCGAGTACCTTTTTCATGGTGGCGCACTTAAGTCTTTATCCAGGGGCTTTTTTGTTGGGTCTGATTTCTTCCGTGCTTGTTCTTAAAACGTCTTCTGTCATTCCTTCCATAGTCTTTCATTCCATTTCCAATCTGAGTTGGTATTTCTTACCCGCATGGTTTCCAAACCTGTACGGATTTTTAGCGGAAGAAAACGGCCTTTCGTATTTTTATAGATGAGCGATACCCGTTGTTTCTTTGGAGTCGTCTTCTTTGGGTTTCCAAGGAATCGTTAAATCCTCCTTATATTCCGTGAACCGAGTATGAAACCAAAGCCCATGGCTTTGGAAAGCAACCAGGATCTCTTTGAAGTATGGAGAATGTGTTTTCCAATCTTGATCATCCGTATTTTCATCGGCAACGAGAAGCTCTCGAAGAAACTCGCTAACGGTTTTTGCTTGGGCCAACCGCGCTTCATGAATGAGAACATCGGCTTCCTGTTGACCAATGGATTCTCGCAAATTCCAGAGGGCTCCGCTAAAAAGCTGAGAGTCCGTGTGAAAGGATTTTCCTAGGAAGTTTTTAGAAAAATGGAGTTCGTTTTCAACATTTCGGAGATAGGGCATGCCCGTACGTTCATGCATCGCTCCTTCCGCAATTTCAGGATTATCCGTCACGGTGGCGGCGAGGTAGTCGCTGAAGGCCTCATTCATCGAGCTAAATTCATAGCCGCCTTGAAGACCATAAATGGCATGCGTAAAAGCATGCCCAAATTCGTGAATAATGATGTCACGAGATAGGGCCGTATTCTTCAGAAAGATATTCCCGGCTCCAAATTGAAGCGTCTTCGTCAACGGCATAAAGAAGGCATTATCCAGTCGCTCTCCGAAGTTCGCAATAGCAACGAGTTGATAATCCAGGCCTTCGTACTTCAGTTTTTCTTTCAGAAATTTTCGGGTTTCCATGATCCAATAATAAATATTGGTTTCTTCAAGGCTTGCTCCGTCGTTCATATGGACCGTTTCAATATCCTGTGAAAGATCGAGAGGCAATTCGGAAACCGAACGTTTATTATCCACGACGCTCAAAAATCGATTTTCGAGTTTGATCTTCGCTTGAGAGCCATGAAAGAGATTTTTTTGAAAAACTCCCATGGCATTCGCTTCTATTTTGTCTTCTCCGACAAAAGCGGAAACAAAAGGAAGATTGAACTCCAAAGGCGTATCTCCAGGAGCATTCGGAGATGCTTTTCCCTGAACGCTAAATGTTTCGGCTGTTATAGAAGCGAGGTGGGCGCCAAGGAGTTCTTCCGTTTCTTGATCGACCCACAGATAAAATTCGTGAGGAGCATCCGTCGATCGTATGGCCCACTGAGTGGCGGGGTGAATTTCCAATTTCTCGTTCTCCGATTTTTTAGGATACCAAACAGAGTCTTCGTGGAGAATTTGATGCGGTTCCCAGTAATACTTTTCTGAATTCAATGGGGAAGCGAGTGTTGGTTTTTTGTTTTCAAGAAGATCGGGATGAATGAGTGTTGAGCTCATCGTCCTCCAGTCTCCCGTTTGAGTCATCCGAACAATTATTTTGGCGCCAACAATCTCTCGGCTTTCATGTATTTGTTGAAAGGTCACATAGGCGTATCGGCGGCCGGATTCGGCTTTCACGAATTTCAGCTTTGTATTCGGGTAATGCCGAAGAGCTTGTGTTTCGGCGATGGTCGAAATGTCGTCGAGAGACCATTTGGCGGAAACAGAATTGGATTTCACCTCATGTTCGAGACGTCGAGCCGTCTGAAAATCTGTATTCATTAAAGAGATCTGGGTTGAGTCGTTGAGTTGGAGGTCAGCTTCTTCAAACCCCGATTGTGCTCGATCCAAAGAAAGGTGCTGAGAACTTTCGTAAAGCTCGATGAGTGAACCCGATGAATTAGGTCCGCAGGCCGTTAAAAATAAGAGACTCACTATTGAAAAGCGACGCATGCATCCTCCTTAAAATTTGTATCCATCGATACAAATTTATGAGGCGCTGTTCTAAAACGGGGCACCAAATCTTGTCGATTTGGTGCCCTTCAGTTTTTAGATGCTATTCTTGATTCCAGCGCCCATTTTTTTAGGAGAAGTTTTTCTTGAATCATTGCGCCCATTCAGTCTTAATCGGACTCGACTGATTTGTCTTATTGATTCGCTTTTTATTAGCCTGATTAGCGCGTTGTTTCAAAATCTTCTCTCAATCCCCAATTCTTAATTTATTGATGCGTCATGAATTGGTCAATTTTTTTGCGCGCTTGCAGCAAAAAATCGTCGGTGGGCTTGAGCTGAAGTGCTGCGTCACAATGACGCGACGCGTTCGAATAATTCTTTTCTTCGAAATAAATAATGAGAGCATTTACATGAGCCACATATTCCATTTTGTCTTGCTCTAAAACGTTCAAAGCGACTCGTAACGCTTCTGGAAATTTTTTTTGGTATAGAAGGGCTGTGCTCAGTTGAGCTTGAACGCTGAGATCATTTGGCGCTATGCGCAAATAATCTCTAATCCATTTTTCCGCTTGGGAGAAACGATCCGTGCGGAGAGCGGCTTGAAAGGCGACCTTGAGGATCTCCGAAACTTTTGGGAATTTTTTAATGGCGGATTCCCCGATCTTAAAAGCTTCTTCGAAATCTTTGATCTCCATTAAACTCGTCGCCAACTCAAACCAACTGACGGGATTTTCCGTATCTTCTTTCCATTTTTGTTTTGAGAGCTGAAGATAATACGCAACTTTTTTTTCTGTATTGGGTTTGAGTCGTCCATAGTGATGAAGAATAATGGGGACGGATTTGTGAAGGAGTCCTTTCCTTTGACAATCTTTCAACAACGTTTCGTGAATTCGACCTTCATAGTGAAGGCCGACATCGGTTCGGTAGAGACGTTCCATCCAATTTTCAAAATAATAAAGAGGCTTGCTTTCGGTTTGAGGATAACCAGGCGGCAAGTCTCCTTCGTGACGGGTTAAATTCTCAATGCCGTGATCCCAGGTATAATTTCGTTGAATGAATGAATAGCAGACGGCATCCGAAGACTGCAGAATTTTTTTTATTTCTGGCAAGGCCTGCGTATCTAAGACTTCATCCCCGTCGATAAAAAGAATCCAGGGGCACTGGGCATAGCGGGCGGCTTGATTTCTGGCCCACGAAAAATCATCACGCCATTTCTCCTCTTTCCATACCAAACCAGGGACTTCTTTTTCGAATGAATACGCGATTTCTTTCGTTCGATCGGTAGATCCTGAATCCAAGAAAATAAGTTCTTCAATAAAGGGAGCCACGCTCGTTAAGGCTTGTCTTAAAAAATCTTCTTCATTTTTAACGATCAAAGCACAGCTTAAGGGAAGTCTCGGCATATTTAATCATAATAGTTTCGGGGCTTTAACACGAGGGTTTGCAAGTACTTGTCGATCTCAGAAGCCTTCGGTAAAAACCCATTTAGTGAGATATCCATTGGCCTTTATAATACTTTTCTGGACTAGCCCCAGTTTTGCGGCTCCACCCAATGGATGGACACCAAAGATGGCAGATCCAACGGAAGCTCCACGAACGGCCGTTAACCATTTAACGACGCGTTTCTTTCTCACCGCCAATACGTACGAAGATGATAATAAATTAAAGCCCCTCGCGACTTCCCTTGTTTCTCAGTTTTTTCATTATTCTCTGGTTCACGATCGTAAAGCCGTCAATGAAATCCGAGATCTCTTTCTTTCAGGAGTAAGTTCTGCGGACACAAGCGGTGTGACGAAACAAGAAATCCAGGTGTTGATCAAGGCCTTTCGGGAGGGGCGTGGCAGCAAAGAACCGCCCAGAGGTTGGCTTCGTGCGGGGAGTGTTTGGGCTGGTTTTTATGGAGGGGGAGTTTTTGGTTTTTATTCCTATACGGCCGGTCGATTTGTTTTTATTGGAAATCGGAGTCGCCGACAGCCAGTGTCTTCGAAAGGCTGTCGACGAATTTTAGCCGGACTTGGACATTTTATATTCACGAATATTGCTATCGGAAGTATGGCGGTCGTGCCCGGAATTTCATCTCGTTTATGGTTTGAAAGAGATGATCCGTGGGATCCAACCGAAGATGCTTTTGAAGATAAAATTATTCCGGCCCTTGAAGAGCTTATGGCAAAATTGCCTCGTCGATGATGAAAGCATTTGGTTCTTACGATTTTTCAGAACATCCGGGTATTCTTCTCATCGTTTTCGGAAGCCTTCTCATTATTTTCCTCGCCCGCCGCTACGGACGCCGTGCACGCTCCAGGCGTAAAGACTCCCCTCCGGACAAGAAAAACTGGCTTTAAAAAAGTCTCGCGTATGGAAGCTTCAGTTGTTCCTCCAACCTTAGAAGTTGATTGTACTTTGCGGTTCGATCGGAACGGCAAAGGCTTCCGGTTTTGATCTGTCCGGCTCCCGTACCCACGGCCAAATCTGCGATAAAGGAGTCCTCCGTCTCGCCAGATCGATGAGACACCA
>CAZSZT010000110.1:0-6016 GCA_964611175.1 uncultured Bacteriovoracaceae bacterium | reverse complement strand
CGAATTTTTTTCAATTCTCCGAAAAGTCTCTGGATGAGTCCTTCGTTAAGAATCGGTTCGAGCTTATCCCTGACATAGTCCGAGGTTAAACGCTCCGCCGCCGAGTCATTCGATACATTCTGATCCCCCTCGATGCTTCCTTGAATTTTTTCTTTTGTTATCTCCTGCGTTTTTTCCGACCATTTTGAAAGCTCTCTATTTGTTAAGATCCCAGGCCAACCCGGAATTCTTTTGCTTTCCTCCGTTCTCGATAATTCCTTTTGCCACTGACGATAAAGCCCACCCCAGTCCGCCCGAAGAACGGCTTTGAAATACTCTCCCCTCCCTGCTAACTGGACCGCCTCTCTTAAAGACTCTCGAGTGCCCTTAAAATAGTCGCTGAGTTCTTCCTTCCACCGATATTCCGTATCGTCTTCGATACTGACTCGAATCCTCTCCTTGACATCGGATTCTGCATAATCTCTGAAAGACGTTCCAATATTTTGAGTTTGGTGAGCCCACTTTGAAAGTCGTTCATCCCCTTCCTGAACGAGGCCCTGAAAAAGTCCCATCACCCCGTATTTTGAAATCGTCTTCTCAAGGGTTTCGTCGGACAGACCCTCTGTCAAAGAGAGTTTTGGTTGGTCATGTCGAGAAATAAGAACCTTTCCATTCAGGACTTTCAAAATATTTTCCGCGATGGCTTGCCCGATAAGATCGGCCTGTTCGTCAAAAGATTTTTGAAGTTCTTGACTTACTTGAGCGGCCTCGGCCGCTCCAATAGCGGCGGCACCGCCCATTCCTACTCCATTTTTTTGACCTCGGAGTATAGCCTGAATACCATCCGCCACCCACCCTTTCGAAGGCAACAACCCTGGGCCATACGCTCCGTGAACATCCGTAATCATCGGTCTTCCTTCCTTGGACATATCGACCTTATAAATATTAACCCCACCTCGATGGATGTCTTCCCAAGGTTTGTTCTCGCCAGCTTTTACTTGTGCGTATTCAAAGACTGTCAATTCGAGTAGGGATTCCTTTCCTGTTTTTGGATCCACAACGGGAGTTTTCACTCGATGAGCCCGAACTTTTATAATCGGTCGAGTTCCATCCGTCGTCACACGAGCTCGCATAGATCCCACGGTTCCCTTGTTTTTTATGTCCAAGTCACTCAGTTCGACTCCCACCGTCGGTGGAAGTTCAAGACTGCATTCCACGGTCGAAACCTTCTCGGCCTTTGAAAAATCATGAAACCGATACTCTTCCGGTAAGAAAGCGATATTGACCTTGAGGGGCCCTTCTTCTGGAAAAAAATCACACTTAAAGGCTCCAGGTTCGAGCTGAAAATCCGTTACCTCTAAATCAAGTTTCATTTTCGAATTCTGAATCCGGAGAGGATCGTCGCTTCCAAGTTCGCTCACTTTCGCTTGAATGATCTCTTGAATCTCTTGGTTAACCGGATCGAAAATGTCCTTGCCTCCCAAGAAAACCAAAGTTTCTAACGAACTCCTCTCTTGAACCATGAGCTGGGTCAAAAGATGTTCTCGGTTCTCTGACGTACTCAAATCGAGATGAATAGGACGAATACGGGGGCTGACTTCAATATCCACGGATTTCAAACTCGTTTGATCCAAAAGAGGCAAATCAACCTTGGCTTCATCCGTCACCATTTTCAAATGATCCGGCCCACCATTCGGATCATCCACCCACTCAAAAGGCAGCTCGAAGCTGCCTTCCCTGTTTCCCAAAGCAAATTCCGTCGTGATTTTAATGTCTGGCAACGGCTTACCGACAAACGGATGGATAAATTTTTTCAAGAAATCATTGGGGATTTTTTCCATAACGTCCGGACGAATACTCAGATCTTTGATTCTCCATTCCAGCTTTAAATTTTCAAGAGTCTTGAATTTAAGGTGTGCCACTTTTCGCTGAGGGTCGAATTTAATTTCCAAATTTTCTTGTTTCAGTGGAATCGATGTCTCCACTTGCCCGACGAACCGTCCCGCCTGGATCGACTGATCGATTTTTAGAAATGTTTTATGATTTTTAGCATCGATATGATGAACCACCTCCCCCTCCACGTCTTCGAACCAAATCATTAAATCGATCGATTCATTTTCAAGGTAAATACCCAAATCTCGTGAAATGCTCTGAAAAAACTCCGAAGCGGTGGAGGTTCGATGAACGGCCTTCACGGCTTTGTGAAAATTCATTTCGGTGAATACTTCCAAAATGAGAGAATGAAGATTCTCCTCGTTTAATGGAATCGCTGTTTGAATCCCTTCAAAATGAAATCGAATGGGCTGTTTGGCATTTCCGGGTTGGAGACTTAAACCTCCATCGGCATGAATACGAATGGGCAAATCCCATTCGATTTGGCTTGGATTCAGTTCCAAATCAATGGGATCCTGGGAATTAAGACGGGGGGCATGTAGATAAACAAGGGCCTGGTCCAAAATGACCTGGGCATCGAGATCGACATCCGAAGAAAGATTCAGAAGGTCAATATCCGGCGCCTCCGCAGTCTGCGACAGCTCCCCGTTAACGGATCGAATCGTCCTCCTTACACTCAAACCGACTTTAATTTCCAATTTCCATTTCTTAAGACTTTCGATCCAGGCCTTCCATTTCTGAAGAGACTCGCGATCTTCCGCATCCCATCCGTTCTTTGTGCTAAGTTTCATGAGGTCCTGAAGAAGAGCGTCCTCGTTCGTAAGTTTCTTACCCGTGATCCAATTCCAACCTTTAACGGAAAAGAGTTCCTTTAAAGTGTCCGGAGAATTTTCCAAGGCTGGGCTTTCCAACAGCTCTTTAAAAATTGGAAATTGAAGAGAAAGGGGTTGAAAGTCTGGGTTTTCAATGGAATGGGTATTGGTCTCAAGAATTTTTTGCTTTAGAAGTTCGTTAATGTTTCTTTCATATTTTTTAAGCATCAAGGGAAGCAGAATATTTTTTAAAAAAGCATCTTGCGCCTGAAATTCAAATTGGTGAGGCCGTCGTTCTTCGTCGGATAGCACATCGGACGTTTGTCCAAAAATAAAACCCGGTGTTCCACAAAGCAGAGCTAAGACAGCAAAATAACTTACGAATTTAAAACCACCGAAGCCCACCATGACTCTTTAAAGATGCAATTTCAATGCCCGGAAAAGAATCCGCTTTAGGACGTAGCTCCCCACTGGATCCCCTTAAAACCCTGTTTAAAGCCTCCAATGAAGCCCCGCGACATTTCTGCCGCAGAAATGCGACATCCATGCCCCATTTTTCTTGAGTTTAGTCTCTTGGCCATGATAAATGCAGGACGCCATGAAAATCATTCAAGCCGCATTGAATCCGAGATATGTGAAATTAAAAATACTTCTTTTAGCCGCTTTATTGGCCGTAATCGCCGAGGAAGCCTTCTCCTATTCCGTTTCCACGGAATTAAAACTTAAACTATCAATTGCTTCGAACTCGGAAGATCCAAAGGAACGGATTCCTCTTTTGCCGACGTCGATCGGCATTTACCAACGAGGAAATGAAGCTTTTTACAAAGACACAGCATTCGGCGAACGCGATTTAGATCGTCATTTCGATCTCATCAAAGAATTTTATCTGGATTCCTCAGCCGTGGGATTAGGTCTCGACCGGCCAAAACAAATTCAAATGAGATATGGGACCAATGAAAGCATTCTTCAATTTTCGGGCATCCCGAGTTTTTGGAAATCCCAGGATCTTTATTCTATTCCGCTTCATTTTGAAAATTCCGAGATTGAGATCCGACTTCCTAGTATTCAGCTTTCATCTCAGGCGGTTCCTGAAAATGCCGAAATTTACGTACAAGTCTTTAGAAAATATCGATATCCCGAAGGCTACGCTCGTTTTGTCAGAAAATCCTATCAAAAAAAACGAAAAGAATTTTTAAAAGACCATACTCGTCCCTCTCCTTTTCTTTCTCCCGAAGAAGTTGAGAAAATGAGAGCACGAAAGGATTGGCTGCCGCGCGATGAAAACAATTATTTTTACGGCTATTTTCAATACACTCGATTGATTTTTTCCGGCCTTCAAACAAAGGAAGGAAGCTTCCATGAAACAGAACTTCTTGAAAATTCGGAAAAAATAGATCCAAAAAGAAGAGCTCTTCTTTATTCGTTAAATAAAGACAATCACCGGCTTCCCCTTTTAAGTGGAGACTATCTTATTGAGCGAATCGTCGAAATTCCGGGACAAAGTCCTCAGAAATCCGAAATATTTATTTCTCTTCAAGAGGGTGAATTCCGAGCACTCGATGCTTGCGAATGGAAGGAAATTCCAGAATAATCGCCTCGAAATGTCTGGTGGGTTAAGGCGTTGTAAGACTTTATTTTTGTTTTTTATTTTCGTCCTATCGAATTTTTTCTCGACTCATTCCCTGGCGGATTATGGATTTAATCAGCTCTTAACGGATAGACAACGAATCAATGCCTTTTTAGAGCGGCTCCAGACGAGCATTCAAAAAATTGAATCCGCAAGAACAAAATATTCGGACAGTCTTCAAAGGCTTTTTGAAAAGAAGCAAGAAATCCAAACCAAAGAAATAGAAAAAGTTTCGCCGGCGGAGATTTTGGAATTGAAGCTCAAAATTCTGTGCACGAACGATCTTCAAATGGCGAATCAGATTCGTCTGCATCTCTGGAACAACAACTGGAATGCTTTCGCGGATTGGGCTCAACAAATTCAAGGAATGTTGGCGGAGGATCCGATCGAAAACGCCTACCTTTGGTACGGACATTATGATTTCGCTCGTTTTTTGGATGCGTTCTTAAATTTTCATTCACGGCTCGGTACGGAACTACCTCTCTTAATCCAAGAGGTTTGTTCCGATTGGGAAACGAATCTCTTTAAAGAACTGAGAGACGAACTTCGACAAACGGGAATCTTGCCAGAAGATAAGCTACAAAAGGCCGAAGAAATTTTGAATTCAAAGGTTAAAAATTTTAAGTTGAAACTGGATGGAATGCAGAACTTTCTCCAGGAAATCAAGGTGCCCGATCGCGGTCGATTGGATCACCAAAGTTTAAATCCGCAAAAAATGAACTCCCGTGGCCCGGAGATTTTTGAAATTCGAGTGGACGGGAACAAAGTCCCCGTGGGGTTGTCGGAAGAAGATATTGAAATCCCTTCTCCGTTTAAGCTTGCATTTGTTGCGAGTGATCTCCAACACATTTCCCTCGTTCTTCGAAAGACGGCCGAACCGACTCCGGGGATCTATACGTTTAAAGTGGGAAAGGAGGCTTTCTCAATCGAGGTTCTGGCCGAATCAGAATTCAATAACCAGACGCCATCTTTTAATTTCGCCGACGCCCGTCCCCAACCAACCTTTCTTTCGCCAAGGACGGCGATGGAGCGAAGTCAAGAGATCGAAGGTTTTTGGATCAATGATCAACAGAAACAATTGCGCTTAAAACTTATGGATGAGGGTCTGAGTTTAATTGCTAGTCTTCCCCGCGCAACTTTAAAAAAAGAGGAGAATTTGGAACTTAATTTAAGAGTTACCCCTGAAATTTTTCCACCCGAAATTTATGGTCAATACGATGTTCTGGGTCTCTTTTTTAGCGGTCTTCGTCTTACACCCGATCCAGACCCCACGCGGTGCTCGAACTTTCGTTGGTGGACTTCCTCTCAGTTGCAGATGACGGCGGATCATTTGAAAATTAGCGAAATCACGGAGCAACACTCGCACGACGAAAGCTGCGATCACGTTCATGGCATGAGTCGAATTTCCAATCGATGGAAGCGCTTTGTGGGAGCTTATTTTCTCTCGGACGAAATTCGCCCCTTGATTCAGAAAACCGATCCTTCGGAGATTCGAGTTAAAATCGCCTGGGATTACCAACCCATCGAAGCGCAAAATCTTCAATGGATCCTCTCTGGTGGTGAAAAAATGGAGCCTCAAGCAGATGGCATTGAAAATAAAGGCCGAGAATTTCTTTTGAACAAAGCCGGCTATTACGAATGGGAATTTAGAATTTTAGATTCAGATACAAAAATAATCCACCGCGACCGCCTTTCCCTGCTGATA
>CAZSZT010000109.1:0-6019 GCA_964611175.1 uncultured Bacteriovoracaceae bacterium | reverse complement strand
TTTGTATTGTAACGTCTAATTTGGCGGCATGGATGAGAAGTTTGCCCTGATGGACAGATTGAAACCGTGGGTAGGCATCCGCGCCAACTCTTACCGCCCATTGAGAATACGCGGAGGGATCCCTTAAGATGATAGGCGTTGATTCAAGTATGAGATCGATTTCAGCGAGACTCGGAGCATACGTATCGGGCATCATGGATACTGCCTCAAAGACTTTTTCTGGCGTATCAAGTTTTCCGAGGCGTTGAATATAAGTCTGTCTGGTGTTTGGTGAAAAAGTACTAATTTTTTTATAGGCGAGCATTCGAATCCTTGGATCCGAATGTGTAAAGGCAAACTCCAAGTCTTCAGCATCCAAAGCCCACAGGGAAAGCGCTGCATAGGTTTTCTTCCAGTCGCCTTCTAATAAGAAAGTTTTGCGCAGAGACGGATTCTTTAAAATCTCTGCGATGAGTTGTGGCAACTCTTGTTTATAATACGTCTGAAAGTCGAACCATGGTAATCTTGGTTTGCCGTCGATTAACTTAATATTTTCACTTAAATCTCTGGCGATATGTTCCGCATCCGCAGCCGTCCAGATATGCGATGCATCTTCATCGGAGATTCTAATATTCCAAAAGCCAGGTACGGCTTTTCCAGCTAAGAAATCAGATCGTTGATAGGCATTAATGGCAAGGCTGCTTTCCGGAAGACTCGCAAACCAGAAAATAGGAAATGGACCTGGCTGAGCGATCGCGTCCGATATGACAATAATTTCAGGTTTTTTATGAAATCGCCTATCTAATCGAGCCATGAAATCACGTACTTCGCTGGCTCCGTGACTCCCTCCGGAGACAATCAGAACGGTATGCTTAAGCGTTTCTTCGGGATGATCCAAAATTTCTTCGAGTACTCTTATAGCCCTTCCGGCACCGTTGAAGCGAAACGTAAGATAGCCAATGAGTTGTGGACTATTCGTAGAAATAGAGAAAGATTGAGGAGCCATATTGGGGGCAACCACAATACTTTCATGGTTCTGAAAGGCCTTAAACGGCAGCGCCCGTTGTTGTGCTAACGAATATTCAAATTCAGAATTGAGAAGGAGTTCTTCCTGATAATCTTCTTTAAACATTCCAAAATCCTGTTCATTGAAATCAATATGAAGAATCCACTGATAATCGTTTCTGTCTTCAAATGCTTTGTTAAAACGTTGGTTCAATTCAACGCCACCTTCATCAAATATGAACTGGGTGAGATCGTGCTGATTATTAAGAATCGTATCGGGAGTTGCACAACCCCCCATAAAACTGCAAGCACTCAAGGCAGCCACCGGTAAAATCCCCTTTAATTTTCTCTTTCCGGGCAGCTTTTTAACGAGTGCTTGGCAAAAACTAGGGGCGGCATGCGCGGGAAGGCCGGCACTCACAACAGAGAGCATTAAAGCTCCAAAGAACCCGATTTTTATACAAGTCCGACTCATTTCTGTTAAACCATTTAAGATTTAAAACAGTGCAAACGATATGCCACGGACCGTTTGGGGGGTTTTCACAATAAAACCGAGTCATTTTAAGTAATTATTTAGATATTTAATCCTAAAAGTTGGCCCCAACTGTGGCATCGAGTGGTCATAAATTGGTGTTTGTCGACTCTTGCGTTTTGTTAGCCGACCGGTTTTGCCAGTTATCTTGCCCGGGCAAGATGGATTGAATTATAGTCTTTTCATGGCTGTTTCGATTCTCGAATACGAAAAGGCGCTTCATTCATTAAAGGAAGCCATTGAGTTTGCGGCGTCGAGAGATAAGGACTCCGAATTTAAGATTGCTCGTGATGCGGCGATTCAGAGATTTGAGTTTTGTGTGGAGTTGGCTTGGAAGACATCGGCCAAAAAATTGGGGTCGTCTTCAACGTCCCCTAAGCCCGTTATCCGGGAAATGCTTCAAAGTGGATATATTCGTGAATCAGATCTTTGGTTTAGCTTCATTGATGCCAGAAATAAGTCTTCCCATACTTATGAGGAACAGGCCGCACGCGAAGTCTACGATGTTTTACTTTGTTTTATCGACAAAGGCTTTGAGTTGTTAAATATCCTAAAATCAAAATGAATCTGGGTTTATCACAGACTGATCGAGAGCTTCTTTTCCAATTGCTTATTGATCCGTTGAAAAAACAAGGGGCAAAGGTTTGGATTTTTGGTTCTCGCGCTCGCGGGGATTACAAAAAATTCTCCGATATTGATATTCTTTACGATTTGCAGAAAAATAAAAAACTTCCTCAAGGATGGATGTCTCCTATTATCGAAGCTATCGAAAATTCGAATCTTCCTTACAAAGTGGATATCGTCAATCGACAAGAAGTGGCCGAGAGTTATCGAGATCAGGTTGAGGCCGAGAAGCTCGAACTTTAATTTTTGCCGATCGATCGTTCGGAACGAAGTTTACTTTCGCTCTTCAACGGCTTGTTTCATCGGTTGAGTGGGGAAGCCTTTGAGGGGGCCGAGTTCTTTGGCATCCCGTTGGAAGGTGGGAGGGCTTTGAATATAAAGACCAAGAAGATCCGCGAGCCCGACGAGGGAATCCAGGTGAGTTCTTTCATAACCATGAGAGCTGTCGACTCCAAAGCAAACCAGGGTGGTCCGTAAATCATTCCCCGCATCGACCGCCGACGCGGCGTCGGTTCGATAATATTTGAAAACATCTCGAACATAGCGAATCTTATGCTCTTCACAAAGATCGATGAGTTTATGCGTTAAGTGATAATCAAAGGGACCCGATGAATCCATCATCGCGATAGTCACTCCATCTTCGATCGAGTCTTGGCCTTCAGCCGGTGTCGAATTGTCGACACTCACCATTTCGGCAATATCTCCATGTAATATACTCGAAGCCCCCGATCCCACTTCTTCGGAAATGGTAAATAATAAATGACAGTCTACTTTTAAGGGAGCTTTCGTTTCGGTGAGAGCTTTGACTGCCGCTAGAATGGCGGCTACTCCAGCCTTACAATCAAGATGCCTCGAATTGATATATCCATTCTTCAGAAATTCAGGTTGAGGATCGATCGCAATATAATCGCCAATATGAATGCCTAAGCGTTTAAGATCTTCTTTCGAACTCACTTTTTCATCCAGTCGAAGTTCCAAATGCGACCAGCTGGTGGGTTGAGTATCGATCTCTTCATTATAGGTATGCCCCGAGGCTTTAAGCGGAAGAATCGTTCCCCGGCAAAAATGATGGTCCATAAAAACAGTGACGCGAGCTCCTTCGGCAAATCGGCTTGACCAAGTGCCAATAGGAACGACTTCAAGTCGCCCGTTGTTTTTCAGCTGTTTAACCATCGCTCCCAGTGTATCCAGGTGAGCCACAATGGCTCTGTCCGGAGAGGCCTGAGCCCCCTTCAGGTCCGCTCGGATGGCTCCACGTCGCGTTAGCTCAAAAGGGACAGCGAGTTCTTGGAGACATTTCCCCACATAGTGAACAATGGCATCGGTATACCCCGTTGGGCTCGGTATTTTGAGGAGTTCATAAAGGACTTTCTGAATATAATCTTTGTCTATACTTAAGCGTTTCAAATTTCAGTCTCCAAAGACTTATTTAGTTTACGCCTCTGAGAGGATGTGTCGACTGTTGATTCTTGCTTTGACATTCTTTGATTGCTCTTACTACGACGCTCGTTATTTCGATTGTGAAATCCTCGTTAGCCTTATTTTTGGGCGACCAGACAGTAGCCGAGGGGAAAGCGCCTTTGAGTTTTTCGTGACCACCAACGAATAAAAGGCAACTTTAATAGGAATAGACAGATGAAATAGAAGCAACCGGAAAGAAGTCTCGAAAAAGTCAAATGCTTGGCGAGAAGATCCGAGAGCACTTCAGGAACTCCTCCGTAGGGCTCACAAACAAGAACTTTCAATGAAAGGCGGTCGCAGATCTTTCTCAATTGGTACTCAGTAAATCGAAAATAATCATGAGGCTCCTCGTGAATCCAATAGAGAAAAGGCACGCCGATAATTATTTTTCCGTTGGGTCGAAGAACACGCTTCATCTCAATCCAGGCATCAAGTGGATTCTCTAGATGTTCCAAAACATCCGTGGCTAGAATCGTGTCGAATTCATTTTCTTTGAATGGTAAGAGCATATTGAGATCGGTATAATAATCAATATGCGAATTTTTATGAAGGGAGGCGTCCCAGTCGATCCCCACAACTTCAGAAATTTTGCTTTTATAAATGCCATAAAGAGGAAATTTTCCACAACCAAAATCAAGTAAGCGACCCGCTGCGTGATTTTCAATTTGAATTTGATAAGATCTCAATTGAAGCAATGAAATTAAACGAGAACTTCTTCCCAACTCTTTGACATTTTTGGTTGGAATCCAGCGGTCATTTGACGTGATGAATTTTGATGGCTTCCAGTTTTCGCAGTCTTTCATAGCTTAAGATTAATTTAGAATTCAGTCCTATCCTAGGTTTATGTTAAATAGGCGGCGTTCTCGTTCAGAGAGTTTCGGACCACCAGCTCGTACTCAATAGTTCTCCTCCCGTTCATAGAAACTTTCGACTAATAATGACGTCGAAAGTTTGACTTAATGAAATTAATCATTTGATGAATGCATTGGTAAATCCCTATGCGCTTCAAAAAGGGCACGACCTTCTTCAATCTGAGGGTATGATAAGTATGTCGCAATGAATAGATACATTTCTCGTGCGCACGAAAATGAAAATGTGACATCGCGCGCGCTGTTTCTTCGTGTGACAAAAGAAGTTCCGTTTGTGAGAGCCCGGTATTGTCAAATTGAACAAACGGCTTTGGATAAAAAATAGTTTTCAGATTTTGATTAGCGACCTCAACGAAGGCCTTTACGTCACCAGCAATTTTATAAGATACATCAAACGCTCCGATCTTTTGAAATATCGAGCGACGAAAAAGCACGCCAGGATGATAAACGCAGCCTTTCAGTACGAGATTTAGACGATAGGAGGGCGAAAGATCCGACAGAAACAAGTCACCTGTTATATTCTTACGAACCATAGGCGAAAAAAGTAAGGCTGCTGTGGCATCAGCCAAAAAAGTTTCCATCGCCAATTGCAGTTCATCAAAATCATAAAGAATGTCACCCGAATGAAGGTGCCAAATGATTTCCCCTCGTGCTTCCATATTCCCCTTGTTAAGGGCTGGGTAGATGCCTTCTTTAAGTGATTCAATCCACTTTACAGAATGAGCTAATTTGAGGGAGCGCACCTCTCGATGAGCCTCGGGAGACGAATCGATCACGATTTGCTCATAATGTTCTCCCAAATGATCTTTAAGTGGTCGGAGGCTCTCAAAGGTTTCTTTCAGCCCCTGAAGATTTTCATTGCAGATTGTTACAACGGATAGGAGTGGTGAGGACATGACTTGTTCTAGTTTAAACCGGCGCCCCTAACTCGTCTAATAAACAAATGCCGTTGGGCTTTGAAATCGTTATTTGTTAAACTTTGAAAACCGGAGAATGGAAATGTTAGCGCTCATTTTAGCCCGACGGGTCTCAAAAGGAATTACAAAAAAAAATCTAGTTCCTCTTTTAGAGAGGCCGCTCGTTACACATAACGCTGAGCATGCGAAGAGACCTAAAAAAATTACTCGAGTTCTGGAAAACTGTGCAACTGCCGGCGCCATGAAACGAAGAACCCGATGGAAGGCTCTGGAGGCCATCTTCTAGTGTTTCATCCTCGTTTTATTAGGGAATACTTCTTTAATACATCCTGGCTATTCACCGAGCGGATCATTCGAATGCTACTCGGTATTTTTGTAGGTGCCTTTGTAGCACGGACGTTAGGACCTCAGAACTTTGGTCTTCTGAGTTTTGCTCAAAGCTTGCTTAGCATTTTCATGGTCTTTAGTTCCCTTGGGTTTGAATCTATTTTAGCGAAAGAAATTTTGCAGAAGGATGCGAATCCCGCTATTTGGGCGACGGTTTTTTTCTATAGAATTATTTCGTCAATTTTTTCATTTTTTGCGTTTTGGCTTCTTGGAAAGGTCATCTATTCAGGAGATCCGTCTCAACC
>CAZSZT010000108.1:0-6082 GCA_964611175.1 uncultured Bacteriovoracaceae bacterium | reverse complement strand
ATTAAAGAGTTAGTTTTTTGTGTCAGACTCGACAAGATGCTCTAACTAACACAAAATTCTAAGTGCTTGATATTATTGAAATTGACACCTGGTACCTGGCACTTAAGTGCCCTGACCCCTTCGTGGGTTGGCTGAAATGATCTGTAAATAAGTTTTATTTTGGAATGGACTAAAGGGCTTTTGCCTTTATGATCCGAGATATGTTGCGGCTACATTTTTTCCATCGAGGGGATAAAATGTTCGGATATGCGACCGATAAAATACGAATTCTCATCGGTCGGGGTTCTAAGTGCGATATTCAACTCTCTGACCCATGCTTTTCACGTGAACACTGCTGCCTTCATCTTAAAAATAAGGATTGGATTTTAGAAAATCTTTCGTCAAATGGAATCATTGATGAAATTTCTCAAAATATCATCCATAAAATAAAAGTAGTAAACAAGTCCCGCATTCGTCTCAATCGAGCTTATTCGATGGAAGTCGAAACTCTCCCGGTGTTGCCCGAGCCATCTGAAAAAACTCTGGTCACGAAAGAAAATGCCACTCAAATTATCTCCGTCAATTCGAACTCCCAAAATATTGTTCTTGGAAAAGCTCAAATTCTTAGCATCGACTCGCGGGGACAGGCCATTTGTAAAGATCTTTCACAAACAAGTATTTGTCTCGGAAACCATGAGGCAAACGATATTGTCTTAAATTCAAAAAACGTGTCTCAATTCCACGCCCGAATTGATTTCATTCATAATCGATTCCGATTAACGGATTTGGATTCCACCAACGGAACATTCGTCAATGATATTCGCGCCACTCAAGTCGATCTACCCGCTCAGGCAAAAATTCAAATTGGAAGCCATGAGCTTCAGTTCTGCATCAAAGAAACAGAAATCCCTCTCCCATCCTCCACATCCGACTGTTTTATGGGTCTCCTCTCCCGTGATAAAAAAATGAAGCGTCTTTTTTCAATGGCGGAAACTCTCGCCGAAACCCTCGCTCCCGTTTTCATTCAAGGCGAAACAGGAACTGGAAAGGAACTTTTGGCCAAAGCCATACATCGCCTCTCCGACCGAGCGGCCGGACCTTTTATCGCCATCAACTGCGCGACTCTACCGAAGGAACTTATCGAATCTGAACTTTTTGGCCACGAAAAAGGAGCCTTTACCGGAGCCCATACAGCACGAGTGGGCGCCTTTGAAGCGGCTCATCATGGAACTTTATTTTTAGACGAAATCGGAGAACTCGAACTTCCCTTGCAAGCAAAGCTCCTCCGGGCCCTTGAGGGCGGGGAGATTAAAAAGGTGGGATCTTCCATTCCCATCCAAACATCCGTACGAATTATTTCCGCAACTCATCAGGATCTTAAGTATCGTATTAATCAAGGTGATTTTCGAGAGGATCTTTATTTTCGATTAGTCGTTGTTCCATTGACGTTACCTCCCTTACGAGAACGGATCTCCGATTTGGATATTTTAATCCCTCATTTTTTGAAAGAAATGAATTGGAATATAAAAATAGAACCGGCTGTTTATATCGCTCTTAAAAAATATTCGTTTCCGGGAAATATTCGAGAGCTGAAAAACATATTACAAAGGGCCCGGGCAGAATATCATCTTCAAGAGACGCACGATACCTCATCCGGAATTCTTCAACTCAAATACTTCCATTTTTTGAAAGATATTTCCCTTTATCGCCAACCCTCGACGGCCAACCAAAAGATGGAGAAGGCAACCATGAAGCGACTTTTAGAGGCTCATCGGTTTAATCAGTCGAAAGTCGCTAAAATCATGAAGCTTCCGATCAGCACTTTCCACGATAAACTGAGACGCTATGGAATTTATAGACCAAAAATTCGCATCGGATGATCAAACAAAATCTTGATTTAGCCCTCACCTTAAGCCAGTTTAAAATTCAAAATCGTTTTGGAGGTAGGTTTTGTCCAAATATTTTTATTTCGCTTTTTTCATCGTTTTGATTTCAGGATATTCAACAGCCAACGGGGAATCCAAATGTCATTCCCGCCTCAAGGCCCTGTCCTCCACCGCCGAGTTTGACCTCCAGATTGGCGACCAAATCGACCTCGAATTGGATTCTGCTCATGGAAAAATATTCTCCGATCTTAGTTTTCTTGGCCTTGGAAGAAATTTGGACGGTAGCCCCTTGGGAGCTTTTTTTTTCGACCCTCAACGAATGCAAATCGATTTCATTCCCATCACTGAAATTCAGTTTTATTCCGCCGACCAAACACCTTTGGACATCAATCGAATCGCCCCGGTTGTTCGCTCGATTAATCAAGAGGGCGGGAGCTGCGCCGCCTATGCGATCTTTAACGGCGTTCACCAGCTTTGCCGAATGAATTCCATTGGAAACGGAATGATCGTTCATCATTTGGCGGATGAAACGGGCCGAAATCGCTTATTCACTAGGATCACGATGGAATACTATGGAGACGAAACTCACGTCGGAACGGAACATGAAATCGCCAGAGAACTCGGTTACGAAATGGAACGTTTGAACACCCGGAGTGTCCGAGATTTGGCCGATTCCTTGCGCCGGGCCGCCGAATCGAACTGGCCGAGTTTTCTTTATTTTGACGTCGGACCTGAAATGTGGAGAACGCCTTATGTCATTGTGAATCAGTCCAGCGGAGAGAAAGCCGACCAACGATTATGGCTTCCGAAGGATTCAGCCTCTCGAAAATATGCAGGTCATCAGATTTTAGTTGTAAAAACTTTTGAAGATGCCGAAGGTCAGGAGTGGATTGAGGTTATCGATTCCAATTGGCAAGCCCCACGCTTATGGAAGATCGGGGCTCTCGATCGTTTAGAATCCGGCGAAATCGGCGGTTGGACCGTTTGGCAAAAGGGGCGTAACCCTCGGATCTTACCCCCTAAACCCGAGGCTCCCTTTTTCAGAAGACCTCGGGATTTAAGAACGCCTTTAAATTTCTAATTCTCTCAATTATTGTCCGTTACCTTGCCCATTGCTGACAACCATGGTCTCGCCTTCTGCGGAAACGTTCACGAGAGCAATTTCTCTTCCACCCAAGGGAACCTTAATAACGCTTCCATTATTCGGGTCCGGCTTTCCAGCCGTCGTCCAGGCCGGAACAAGGTTTACTCGGCTAAACCCCTGAAGATAACAAGTCGACTGAAGATCAGGCGGCACTCGAATTCGAGAAAACGGACCGATACGAGTTGTCGCCGCAATATTCCCAATAAATTTTAGCTCCCCAGCATCTCCCGATGGAATAAACATATCCGTCGCAGGAGTTCCCACGACGTTGGCGTAAAATAAGCCATTCATGACCACCGTTGGCCCGCCATGTGCAGGGGGTTGAGTCATTCCGGAAACAGAGCTTTGGCCGAAAACCCCAGATGAAATCACTCCATTCGTCACGACAAGCTGGGGCATGGCGTAATCAAATTTGATGACCGGAGCAAAAAATTCCATTCGGGTATTGGATTTCTCGGCATTTTTATCCATCGTGGCCACTACTCGATTGTTGTAATCGATAGACGAGTTTTGAAATGTAATTCCTTGAGCATGAGGAGTCACAATCGCAAAACGAGTATTGGCTTCCAGTTTTTGAATCAAGACTTGATTGGGAAACTCAATAATCATTCCCGAGGGAATCACGGTCGACGGGATATTAAAGCTCCCATTGCTCGTTAGACACATCCCGGAAGCAGCCGTTTGATTTTGGACGTTTATGCCAATGGAAATCGAACAACCTTGGTTATTGTTAACTTTAATTTTTGAAGGTCCTGTCGGAAGGCCCAGAATATAAAGCATTCGTTCCTGAAGTTTTGCCTTTAAAGCATTGTCGTACGGAAGCGTCGGATTTTCGATCAAATCAGGGTCGGTCATGCTTTGGCCGGGACACGCGTACTTTCCAGTCGATGACAGTTTAAACTTATACGCCGAAACCGAGGCTCCACTACTATTGTCTGGTGCCGTTGTTTCATAAGGATCGAGGTACATCGATGTTGCATTCGGATCGGCGATCTCCGCATACGCTTGACCGAGTGGTGTCAACGACGAAGACTGACAGCGCGCGACTCGTCTGGCTCTCTTGGCTAAGAGATCATTAAAATTTTGGTTAGCGTCGCAAAGTGACTGATTAAAGTCAAAATCGTAGGCGTCTTTTCCTCGAAGAGAATTTCCGAGAGCTATCACCGGGATGGCCTCCATAAGATGAGATTGCTGTCCCATATATCCTTTACCGAAGTCTTCACCAAATCGGATAGGTCGGTCTGAACCATAAGACTGGCGGCCCACAATATTGGCGACGAGTTTCACCGAGGCGCCACTCCCATCGGTCGCGACTGCTAAAACAAGAGCCTTCCAGAGCATGATCTGGGTATTGGCGGAATACGAGCAATTCTTAAGACAATTCAGGATCATATTAACGGTCACGCGACTATACGCTTTGGTCATTTTGACTCGGAAAGCCCCTGGATGATATTCCGACCCACTCAGCCATTCGACTGGAAGTCCGGCAAAGATATTGCTTTGCTCCCAATCGGCATTCGCTCCGGTGGCATCCACTCCCTCTTGAATCTTATTAACGGCAAACTGAACGGCATCATCAGCTGCCGATTTCACTTCCACATTGGCTGTTTTATAACTCTGGAGACTAACGTTTTGTCTCGATTTGTTCAACATCCCAACGGCGACCAACGTAAACATCACAAGAACAACCACCGCCAAAAATGGCGCCATCCCCGAGCCTCGAAGATCTCTTTTCCGATCGATGTTTTTCATAAACTTGGCCCCTCTCTCCTCTATTATGTTTACGTAACGTCCCGATAATTTTCTAAGGTTTTAAAGATATGAACCAGCGTACGAATCTTTCCGTCAGAAACATTAGGCAAATGAGGATTTGCATTATAGGCCACCCCCATATCATTCTCCGTTTCGAAGACCATTTGAACCTGAACCGAGCGCACATCTCCCCACGTACATTGGGTCGAGAGAGTTCCATGCGCAAAATAACGAGACGAATCTTTCGTCGTGCAATCGGCCACATGATCCGTATTCTCCGAAGAAAGGCCGTAAGAGATTTGCATCGACGCCACATCGGCGGCTACAAGCTCCGTGACTCCATTTCGAATGCGATATAGGCCGCGAGTTTCACTTCCATTGCCGACCTGATATCGCACTTTTTGAACCCGATAAATTGAAGGGTTTGCATTACTTCCGATCAAAGAAGTAATCGACGAAGGCACTGCAACGGTTGTCACAAAAGTCGAGGTTGCTCCAGCACCGGATCCTGAAACATTGATTGCTCCGTCGATTTGAAACAGTTCTCGAATTCCGGTTGAACCCGTCATGACAAACAGATCTTCGCTCAAGGTTTGTAAGGCACTGAAATCACCCGAAACCGTTACAGAAGAACCGCCTCCCGAGGCAACCACATTGGTCACGGAATAAAGGCTGGACAACGAAAGACTCGTATCGATCACGAAAATTTCGATACCATCCGAGATTCTTACGGGATTCTGCGTACTCGGATCATTAAAGGGATACGGAAGAACTCCAAACGTTTTCACCGGAGTTCCCGCTGGGAAAAGTGTTCCCGCAGCGGTACTTCCGCTTAGATACGTCGCGTTTTCGATATCATTTCCGAGTATTTTATCCACGATATTTCCCTGTGTCCGCTGCTCGGCCTGAACCGTCGACTGATTCTGCTGTCTTGCAAGGCGATTGTACGCAATCGTCGACCCTGCCGTAATCAACGCAAAAATGAGAACAGCCACCGCCATCTCCGGCAAGGAGAAACCCCTAACTCTCATAATGCAGCGCATTAATATAATTATACCCTTAGAATTGTGAAGAAGTGCACCAGGTCCACCGAGATTAAGACTTTCGCATCGACAAAAGAGGCTACCCCTGTAACAAAAGTGTACATGGAGTCCACATACGTTTCCGATGATGATCCAAGACTTCTAGCCCCCTTGACGAACCTCATTGAAAATCGAAGAACCTGTAAGAATTTTGACGGTTCAGCGCTTCGCCGAGAACAACTGGAAAAAATTCTTAGCAATGCTATTTGGGCTCCCAATCATCGGCTCAATGAACCCTG
>CAZSZT010000107.1:0-6094 GCA_964611175.1 uncultured Bacteriovoracaceae bacterium | reverse complement strand
TCTTAACGGCAATTTTTTCGATATGCTTCGCTGCCGTGCGGTCTTGGACTATCCGGATATTTTATTTGAAACCTATGCCGTTGAACTCATTCGAGTTCAAATGGAGGCGCATTCCGAAGTCATGGCTGCGCTGAGGCGCTTTACGGAGAATGAGAATCATTCAATCATTTACATTCTTGGAGAAGCAGATTCGGGGGTGTTTTGGCCCAAAGTACAGGCGGAGATTCGAAGCCAAATTTCGGAGCGAGTCCAGTTCTTTCCCAGTTATTATCTCGATCACGGAATCTATATCGAACATGGTCATCAATATGAAGCCATGTATGCCATGGATGTTCAAAATCCACTGAAGAAGGTGGATGGTGTCGATGTGTTAAAGCTTCCGTGGGGGGCTTTTTTTAATGCCCATTTTATTCAGCCGCTTCGGCGCATTCGGCCTCAGTTTTATCGGGTTCGTCCGATGAGGAATTATCTGGTTTGGGCCTTTTTGTTTGAAACCCGGTTTCTTCTCCGGGTGATTTTTCAATTTCTAATGATGCTTTTATCGGCCAGTTCCAGAAAACTCTATCCTGGGAATTCTTTATTCACCGTTTTCAGGATATTTTCTCAGGCGGCGGATACTGAAACTCTGGAAGAATATGCCGAAGTTCTTTTAACCTCCGACGATATTCAAAAAGTTATTTTTGGCCATAGCCGGATTCCTAACTACCGACAGTTTCAGAATACGAAAGAATATTTCAATTCGGGAACTTGGACTCGGAACTTAAGTCTGGATCTCCGATCTCTCGGGTCTTTTCATAAACTGACTTACGTCTTGCTTGAATATAAAGCTGACGGAAAGGATACGGTTGCCAAACTTATGGAGTGGTATGGCCGTCGTGAAATCGTTGAAGACTTTATTTAATCTGCCGCAAGGCGCAATGAAAATGAACTCGGGCTCATTTCTGTCTCGCCTTCTCTATGCTGTAGTGCGAAAATCAAACCTATCGAGGTGATGTATGCGAGACGGTAGAAAAGTCGTGATTGTGGATGGCGTTCGAACTCCTTTTGCAAAATCGGGGATGGATTTAGCTTCCATGACGGCTGTCGATTTGGGCGTTTTAGCCTTGCAGGAAGCGGTGGCGAGAGCGGGAATTGGTTACGATGAAATCGATCAGGTGGTGATTGGAAATATCGGGCAACCCGCGGATGCAGCGAATATTTCAAGAGTCATTAGTTTATTTTCAGGGGTTCCCAAAAATGTTCCAGCTTTCACCGTGCAAAGAAATTGCGCGAGTGGAATGGAGGCTGTCGCGCAAGCGGCCATGCTCATTTCGACTGGTCGAGCCGAGGTCGTGGTGGCGGGGGGCACTGAAAGCATGAGTCAGATTCCTCTTCTTTTGTCGGAAGAAATGAAGGGCGTTTTTATGGGCTTTGCGTTCGCGAAAAATATCGCTCAGAAGCTTCTCGCCCTTTCGAAGCTTCGAGCGAAGTATCTTAAACCCATTGTGGCTATCGAAACGGGTTTAAGGGATCCGGTTTCCGGCCTCAATATGGGAGAGACAGCGGAACGACTGGCTCGGGATTTTGGAATTAGTAGAGAAGAGCAAGATCGATTTGCTCTGGGATCTCATCAACGTGCGATTGCCGCTCGTGAAAAATTAAGAGAAGAAATAACACCCGCCTATGTTCCACCCAAATACAAGAAGGCCGTCGATGTTGATGTGGGGCCCAGAGACGGGCAAACCATCGAAGCCCTTAGAAAATTAAAACCTTATTTCGATCGACGGCATGGAACCGTGACGGTGGGAAATGCCTGTCCGATAACCGACGGAGCCACGATGCTTGTTCTGATGTCAGAAGAAAAAGCCAAAGCGGACGGACGGCCGATCTTGGGCTATCTGAAGAGTTTTGCGTTCGCGGGCTGCGAACCAAGCCGAATGGGGCTAGGACCCGTTTATTCTTCGCCGATTGCGTTGAAGCAAGCGGGCTACCAGCTCAAAGATATGGATCTCATCGAAATTAATGAGGCCTTTGCAGCGCAAGTCTTAGCCTGCATGAAAGCCTTTGGAAGTAAGGAATACGCCGAGAAGAATCTTGGTGGGGCTCAGAATTTGGGGGAAATTGATCCGGAAAAACTCAATGTCAACGGCGGGGCGATCGCGCTCGGACATCCCGTGGGAACCTCGGGAGCTCGATTGATTTTAACGATTTTGAAGGAGCTCAAAAGACGAAACCAAAAACTCGGACTCGCAACCCTTTGTATCGGAGGCGGACAAGGAGGAGCCTGTGTTGTTGAAAGAGCAGCCTAAAAAGGAAGGACCAGGTGTTCAAATGAGTATGGCATTTCAAAAGGTAGAAAAGGGCGAGGCCGCCATTCGATTGGAAGTTGATCGAGAGCATGCTGAACTCATTATCCATACGCCCAATGTGAAGGTGAACAAGCTCGATCGTCAGACGATTCTCGAGCTTCAGGAACATATTACGTTTTTGAAAGCCAAGCCAAACGATATCAGGACCCTTCTGATTTGGTCCGATAAGCCCGATATGTTTTTGGCGGGAGCCGACATAAACGAAATCGAAGCGATGAAGACCAAAGAAGATGCTTTGGTTCTTGTTGAAAAGCTTCAGGAAGTTTTTCAGGAGCTTTCCGAACTTCCGCAAGTGACGATGGCCGCGATCGAGGGGCCGTGTTTGGGAGGAGGCTTAGAGCTGGCCCTGGCTTGTCAGTATCGACTCTGTTCTGATAGCTCAACGACTCGTTTAGGTCTTCCAGAAGTTCAATTGGGTGTTCTTCCAGGCGCGGGTGGAACCCAACGGTTACCCCGAGTGATTGGTCTTGTGGAAGCCTTGAAGATGATCACTTCCGGGGCGCCACTTGACTCGCGAAAGGCCTTAAAGCTTGGTCTTGTTTCGGATGTTCTTCCTTCGGAATACTTGATCGACCACGCTCGTAAAGTTCTTCGGGAGCAGCTTTACCTTAAATATTTTCCAAAAGAGTCTTTAGTTCGATGGATGATCGAAGCGACGCCATTAAAGAAAATTATTTTTTCAATGACTCGTTCGACAATTTTAAAAAAGACGAGTGGATTTTATCCGGCACCTTTAAAAGCTCTGGAGGTGATCGAAGAAACCTTTCATTCGTCCATTCGGGAAGGGTTGAAAGTGGAAGCGGCGGGCTTCGCTGAATTAGCCATCGGAAAGGTATCCAAAAACCTTATCCATTTATTTTTCTCTTCGGAAGAACTTAAGAAAGAACGTGGCGTTGGCTCCATGGAAGCCCCGAACTTTAAACCTCGAAAATTGGAGCGCCTCGGTGTTCTAGGCGCGGGTATTATGGGGGGCGGAATTGCGGCCGTTGCCTCCGGAAAAAATTGTTCTGTTCGAATGAAGGATGTGAATAACGATTCTATTCTTCACGGACTTAAAACGGCGCGATCTCTTTTTGAAAAAGATTTGAAAAGAAAGAAAATCAATAAAGCTGAATTCATGAAGCGGATGTATCGAATTTCGCCGACCTTAACATTCGACGGCTTTGAACACCTTCCTTTTGTGATTGAGGCGGTGGTTGAAAAAATGGAAATTAAGAAATCTGTTTTTCGAGAACTCGAAAACCTTTTGCCCGAAGAGGCGATCATCGCTACCAATACGAGTTCTCTTTCCGTGACGGAAATGGCTTCCGTATTAAGACATCCCGAGCGAGCCATCGGTATGCATTTTTTCAATCCTGTTCCAAAAATGCCGCTTGTCGAAGTGATTCGGGCGGAGAAGACGTCTCCGGAGACGGTCATTCAGACGGTGGCGTTTGGAAAGCAACTTGGAAAAACGGTGATCGTTGTTAAAGATCGTCCTGGTTTTTTGATTAATCGAATTTTGATGCCCTTTTTGATCGAGTGCGGTCATCTCCGACAAGAGGGATACTCTATCGCTCAAATCGATAAAGCGGCGACATCTTTTGGAATGCCCATGGGACCGTTTCGATTGCTCGATGAAATCGGATTGGATACGGGGGCAAAGGTTGCGGATGTGATTGCCTCGGCTTTTCCGCATATGAAAGTTTTGCCTTTGATTTCAGAGATGGTTCAAAAAGGTTATTTCGGAAGAAAAAATAATCGAGGTTTTTACCAGTATGAAGGAACCAAGACTCCAAGCGTTCGACCCGAGTTTCGATCCAATCCTCGTGATCCTGGGGACCTGACGGATCAACTGATTCAAGATCGGTTAATTCTTCCCATGGTGACCGAAGCCGTTTTGGCCCTCGACGAAGGAATCGTCGCAACCGTTCGCGACCTTGATATGGGGCTCATTTTTGGAATTGGCTTTCCCCCATTTCGAGGTGGCCTGTTACGATGGGTTTCTCAAGTCGGAGAGCGAGAGATTCTGGACCGAATGAATGCCGTTCATAACTCCACTAAGGGGCGTCTTATTGTTCCTGAATCCATCGTGAGTCGAGTTCAGTCAGGGCATCGATTTTATAGCGACGCATGATTTCAGCTTGCTTGGTTGTTAAAAACGAAGAGAAATGGCTTTCGGAATGTCTCGATCATCTGAAGCCGGTGATTCGGGAATTCATTGTGGTCGACACGGGATCGACGGACAGAAGCCTTGAAATCGCTCGGGAGAAGGGGGCGCGTGTTTTTCAGATCCCCTGGGAAAATGATTTTGCAAAGGCTCGAAATTTTAGCCTTCAAAAAGCGACGCAACGTTGGATTCTCGTCGTGGATCCGGATGAGCGCTTAAGCGAAGCGGATCTTTTAAAAATTCGGCATCTCGTCGAAGCTCCTGGCGTCATGGCGTACGCGTTTCAAACTCGAAACTATAGCCAAAATACATTGGCGAGTGGGTTTGTTCCTTGCAAAGGAGAATATCCCGATCAAGAAAAGGATTATCCTGGTTATTTTGAATCCAAAAAAATTCGATTATTTCAAAATATTCCCACAACTCGTTTTGTTGGGAGTGTTCACGAGCTTGTCGAGTCGACGATTAAGGGAAAAGTCGTCGACAGTGCTATTCCCTTTCATCATTACGGATCGACTTCGGAAGTGATGGTTGAGAAATCGAAAGATGTTTTTTACCAAGCTCAAACCGAAAAAAAAGCCCGGGAAAATCCTCACGATTGGAAGGCTCATTTTGAACTGGGCATTGAGTGGCTAACCGCCAAGGAACATTTGAAGGCCTACAAAGAACTCGAGAAAGCTCGAAAACTAAAGCCGCGAGATTTGATGGTTTTGGCAAATCTTGGATACGCCTATATGGAATCGGGTAAACTTTCGGAAGCCGAGATGATTTTGAAAGAGGCGCTTCAGTACAATCCCGACTATCACGATGCCTTACTTAATTTGGGTGTTGTTTATATGCGGAAGGAAAACTGGCTGGAGGGGATCAAATTCTTTGATCGGCTTTTGGAAAAGCACCCCAATTCCTTTTTAGCCCTACGAAATCGGGGCCTTTGTTACGCGTATTTACGAAAGTTTCAATTTGCGGCGCAGAGTTTAGAACGAGCGCTGCGGCTCTTTCCTCAATATGTGGATGCAAAAATAGACCTCGGAATCGTTTGTCAAGCTGCGGGGAGGCCTGATTTGGCGAAGCCTCTCTTAGAGGAATCTCTAAAAGAAAATCCCCATTCGTTGAGGGCACGAGCAAGTCTTGACGAAGTTGAGAAGTCTTTGCTGAAAATACAGAAATAAGCTGCTAGTGTCCGTCTAATGTCCTCCGAGCTTATCCGAAATTTCTCGATCATTGCCCATATCGACCATGGAAAGTCTACTTTAGCCGACCGATTGATTGAACATACGGGGGCCGTGACGAAACGCCAAATGAAGGAGCAACTTTTAGACTCGATGGAAATTGAAAGAGAGCGTGGAATTACCATTAAAGCTCAGACGGTTCGACTTCCTTATAAAGCAAGAGATGGAAAAATTTATACGTTAAATCTCATCGATACTCCAGGGCATGTGGATTTTTCTTACGAAGTTTCACGAAGCCTTTCGGCCTGTGAAGGAGCTTTACTCGTTGTCGATGCGAGTCAGGGGATTCAGGCACAAACGTTAGCCAATGTTTATTTGGCTCTTGATCATAATTTAGAAATTATTCCTGTTATTAACAAAATCGATTTACC
>CAZSZT010000106.1:0-6147 GCA_964611175.1 uncultured Bacteriovoracaceae bacterium | reverse complement strand
ATTTTTGCATACCTCGGATAACGGCGAGATCGGGTTCTGGGGGAATGTGAACAGGGAGGCCAAATTTTCCTTCGAGTCTCTCCTTCCATCCTTTAAGGAGAGCGCCGCCGCCCACTAAAACGATCCCCCGGTCAGCCAATGAATCCTGAAATTCCGTCGGAAGATGAACAAGATGCCGACGAATTTGAGATTCAATCGCCGCCACCATCGGCTCCAAATAATCTCGCACGTCCTTGGTCGACGCAATAATCCGCCCCGGACCTCGCGTGACTCGATCCGTCCCCCTCACTTCAAACTCCGTTTCCCATCCATCGGAAAAAACAGATCCACGCCGTACTTTCATTTCTTCGGCGGTATTGAGGCCGATCTCAAAAGATCGATTTTTCCGAAACTGATCGACCAGGAGCTGATCCATTGCCGATCCCGCACCTCGAATGGACGTACAGTGAATCATATAATGTCTGGCCATCGTTGAAATCTCCACGGTTCCCCCACCGATGTCGACAATCGTACATCCTTCGGCGGACTGAATATCTTGATCCGCTCCAAGAGCAGCCGCAAAAGGCTCTCGAATAATTCTCATTTTCGTTCGAAAATTCCTCAACCGCTCTCGGTAACTATTGATTTCAACTTGTGTCGCCCCCCACGGGACACAGATTAAAACATCCACCTGTAAAGCCAGTGAATTTCGAAGAGCTTGCTTCATTAAATAACTCAGATAAAAACCAGCGGCGTCGAAATGAGAAATCACTCCGTCTTTCAGCGGACGAACCACTTCAAAGTGCGCGATTTCCTTTCCCATCATCTCCTTCGCTTGATTCCCGTAAGCGACAGGAGTGTTGACCCGTCGATCGATCGTAATACTCGACGGAATGCGCAAAAAATGTTCAGACGAGGAATGTGCGACGACGGAATAAGCGGTACCAAGATCAATGGCAATACGTTCGCGAATAAGTCCCAAAATCTCCCCCGTATCTCAGATTTTGACAAAAAGAAGACGGACGATCAATGAATCGCGGATGACGCTTTGCTTTTGACAACTTGACTCATCATCATGATCACGAAAGAGCTAAGAGCAATACAGGGCCCCGCCGGCAACGCCACCAACAAAGCAATCGAAATTCCTAGAATACTTGAAATTCCGGCCATGCTCACGGACGCAAAACAAAGCCCTCTTAGCGACCGCACCCAAGGAAGAGCGGCTGCCGGCGGCAAAATCAGATAGGCAGCAACCAATACGACTCCAACCGACTGAATCATTCCAACGACCGATATCGAAACAACAATGAGGAGCAACGCGTCCATCCATTGAGTCGAAAATCCTAAACTTCTGGAAAATCCGGCATCCATAACCGTGGCCCACAAAGGTCTCCACGCCACCATCAAAAATGAAGTCACCACAACGGCCCAAGCTCGAATGAACCACAACATATCGTCACGAAGATTCCAAATATCGCCGAGTAGGATATGTTCGAGATGCTCCGAATCTTCCGCCGCCCCAAGAAATAATAAACCAAAAGCAAATAGACCCGAATAACTCACCGTCATGGCAAGATCCGATGGAAGTTTTGCCTTATGTTCCAACCAAAATAAAACGAAAACAGTCAAAAGAACCGAGATCAAGGCTCCGAGAGATAGAGCCAAAATACTTTCATGAAACAATAAAAAAGCAACCGCTATCCCCCCTAAAGACGAATGTCCCAGCGCATCCCCAAAAAAACTCAAACGCCTAAAAATCAAAATCGAACCCAAAGGCGCGCCAAAGAGGCTCAACCAAATGGCGGCCTCAAACGCTCTCAAACTCTCGGGGGGTATCCACTCGATCATGGCAGTGTGTGATACCATTCGTGATGCGACGGATCTCGCCAATTGAAAGAAATTTCTCCCACTTCCTTTGGTTTTCCGTCCGCAATGATTTTTTTGTTAATCAAAATAACTCTTTCAAAATAATGGTCTAGCGCATGCCAATCGTGAGAAATAACAAAAAATGTTTTTTTCTTTTTCGACGCCAAATTTTGCAGCAAATCCCCCAATCGCTTTTCCATTTCCAAATCGAGATGATTGAAGGGTTCGTCGAGAAAATAAAGATTTGCCGGTTGAACAAAGACTCTCGCCAATAGGGCTCTTTTCCATTCGCCACCCGACAATTCACTGATGAGGCTTTTTTCAATAGGGAGGAGATCAAAAATCTCCAGAGCTTCCATGAATGACAAACTAGGGCTCATCTCTTGCCGCCGGGACCATGTTCCCATTTTCACAAAATCTTTGACACAAAGTGGTAAAGATTTTTTCGGAGCCAAATGCTGCCGAACGTAAGCCGGCAGCGTTCCATTTCGAAAAACAATTTGGCCGCCGCTTGCCTTTATAAACCCCGTTAAACATTCAAAAAGAGTTGTTTTCCCGGCTCCATTGGGACCCGTTAAACCCGTCAAACTGCCTTCGGAAAGTTCAAACGAGATTCCATCCAAAATCCTTTCGCGCTTCCTTTCAAAATTTAAATTTTTAACGCTTAGAATCATTGTTAAGTCTTCGCAGCCAACTACCTCAACGAGCCGCAGCATCTGATACACTAAAACTAATGGAATTGGGAAGTATCATTGGCCTTCCTTTAGGTATCGGCATGGTGCTTTTGGGAATGATCTTGGAAGGGGGTCACCTCCAGTCGATTATGGGCTTCGCGGCCTTTATGATCGTCGTCGGCGGTGCTCTCGGCGCCAGCTTTCTGGAAACTCCGTTTCCCGCGATCATGCATGGATTAAAAGCCCTTGGCGTTTGTTTCAAAGGAAGCCATCACAATCATGAAGCGTTAGTCGACGAAATCGTTAAATTGGCCGGAATTGCGAGAAAAGACGGCCTCTTAGCACTTGAAAAGGAAAGAGAAAATGTCGAAGACCCACTTTTGAAGGGAGCTCTTCAATTTGCCATCGATGGTCTCGAACCGAACTTAGTTTCCTCCATTTTAGAATCCCGTGCGAGTTATCGAACGCATGAAGCTCAGGCCGCCGCAAAATTTTGGAGTTCTTTCGCAGGTTACTGTCCGACCGTAGGAATTCTTGGAGCCGTCTTGGGTCTGATTCACGTTATGGAAAACCTCGACAACCCCGCCGCCATCGGGCCTGGAATTGCAACCGCCTTCATTGCAACCGTCTACGGCGTCGGTTTTTCCAACCTGGTCTTTATGCCGATAGGAAATAAACTTAAAGCTCTTGCATCCCATGAGGAGCATTACTTCGAAATGGTCCGCACCGGAGTCAAAGATATTCAACTTGGAACGTCCCCTGCCATCATTGCCTCCCACCTCATGGCGATTATTGATCAAGAGCCCAAAGCAGAAGAAGCGGCTTAGTCGTGGCAAAACAAAAGCACGAAGAACACGAGAACCACGAACGGTGGATCATCCCCTACGCGGATATGGTTACTCTCTTATTCGCTTTCTTCGTCGTCATGTACTCGATCAGTCAACAAGACTTGGCGCGGCTTAAAAATGTCAGCGAATCCGTCCAAGAAGCCTTTATGGGGCATAAAAAAGGCGGAAAGAAGAGCATGAAAATCGATTTTTCCGGCTCGCCATCAAGTCCTGAAATGAGTCCTCGCTTCATGATCAAACGTCAGCTTTCGAATCAAGAAATCATCGATGAGTTTAAAAAAATTCTTCAACAAGACGGTTTTGATTTTGTTTATACCGACAAGCAAAGTCCCCTTCAGATCAAAATCGACAAACGGGGCGTGATCATCAGTATTTCGGCTGGATATCTTTTTGATCAGAACTCAACAGAAATTCGTCCGGAACTTTACCCCATTATTGGATTAGTAGCCGATATTATAAACTCAAACACCCGCCTGATCCTTGTGGAAGGTCATACCGATAATCAACCGGTGGTTGGAAGTCTTTATTATTCAAACTGGGAGCTTTCCGCTCTTCGCGCAACATCGATGGTTCGCCTTCTTTCTCAAGAATTTGGCGTCGATCCAACCCGGCTTACGGCATCCGGATATGGCCAATATCGACCTGCTGGAAATAACAATACCGAAAGCGGACGAATACAAAATCGACGCGTCGAAGTCATTATGTTGAATGCTTCCGAAGTCTCCGAAATAGTCGAGGACGAAGGCATCCCCCGCTAATACCCCAAATTCACAAGAAATTTCGGCGACAGGATACTATTCTCTGGCTATATTTTGTCCTTTATTGAAAGGAAAAAAACGGATGCCTGTCTCAGTCTTGAATCAAACTCAAAACCATAATGCTTACGTTCTTTTTATCGACGATACAAAAAAAATTTTAGGGAAATGGAATGAGGCGTGGCTTAAGGATCTTCTGAAAACCCCTCTTCAGTCGGATTTTAAAGGAAAGTACAAGGAGTGTTTGCTTCTTTATCCTCCATCCGGAAATCCTAAACGCGTTTTAATCGTTGGCGCTGGAAAAACCTCCCTCTTAACTCTTCACCGAATAAGGGCTCTTGGCGCACAGGTATCAGCTTTCTTAAAAGATAAAGGGGTCTTCGATAAAATAAACGTCTTGATGCCTCAACTCGGAAAATGGAAGACCGCGGAAGTAGCCGAAGCCTTTCAACTAGGCTCAGATCTTTATCAGTTTTCTTTCCGGGATTTTAAAACAGATTCTTCCGACGACGAAAAGAACCGACGTAAAAAAGTCGACTTATCACTCATTGTTTCGGATCGAAAGGATTTGAAAACCGCGGAAGCTTCGGCCTCGCGTGCCGAGAAAATGGCCGAAGGAGTAAATTGGGCTCGTCGACTGATTCTTCTTTCAGCTGAGCAACTCAACCCCTCGACTCTCGCTCGAGAAGCGGAAAAAATGGTTGCTACGTCTCCGGCAAAATCGAAATTGAAAATTACGGTCTGGACGGAGAAAGAACTTCAAAAAAATAAATTTGGAGGGGTTCTCAATGTCGGAAAAGGTTCAGACCTGTCTCCACGGTTTATTATCGTCGAGTATTTTAATGCAAAAAAATCCGAAAAACCGATCGTTCTTGTTGGAAAAGGGGTGACGTTCGATTCAGGTGGGCTTTCTTTAAAACCACCCCAGGCACAGGAAACCATGAAATACGATATGGCTGGCTCGGCATCGGTTCTTGCCAGCGTGAAGATTCTTGCAGCGCTTGAAGCCAAAGTAAATGTCGTTGCCTTAGTGCCAGCTGTTGAAAATCTGCCTTCCGGTCGAGCGATGAAACCCGGGGATATCATCACCATGGCAAGTGGCAAAACAGTTGAAGTTTTAAATACCGATGCGGAAGGTCGACTGATTCTTGCAGACGCTCTTCATTATGGATCCACTCATTATCAACCCCAGGCGATGATCGATGTTGCCACTCTTACAGGCTCTTGTGCTCTTGCCGTTGGAGAAGCTGCGGCGGGTGTTTTTTCAAATGACCGAAAGGTGCTGGATCGCTTAACAAGAGCAAGTATGGAAGTAGGAGAAAATCTTTGGCCCCTTCCCAATTTCGACGATTTTTATGCGGACCTTTTAAAATCCGATGTCGCCGATATGAAGAATATTGGAACTCGAGAAGCCGGAGCTTCCAGTGCTTCTATCTTTTTAAGACACTTTGTTAAAGACGGAACACCCTGGGCACATCTCGATATCGCGGGTTGTGGCTGGTACGATGCTCCACGAGATTTCATTGGAATGCGTGGGCCCTCGGGTATTCCGATTCGAACGTTGGTTCAATTCGTTGAAAATTCTTTCTAATAAACCGACTCAAAAGGGTGTTGAAAAACTTGCTCGCTGGAGTTGGCTCGTTTTGGAGAGTCTTTTCGATATTTCTACAAAAAGGGCCCCAAGAATTTTTCTGTTTTTAAGTCCTGAATCAAAGGGCTCCCTTCGGCGACGATCGGCATTAGAAAAAAATTTGGTCCATCGACAGCAGCTTTTTCGGCAAGGGATAACCTTAAAGAATCCCCCACTGGCTTATGTTTCAAAACTGAATCAGGTCCCTGAAGAAATCTCGCATCTTTTCGCTCTCCATTTTCAGCCGTTTCCAGCGCCAAAGAAATCCAATTGGGAAGCCGAACTCTCCACAACCATCCTTCACGAAGCCTTTGGGCGCTTCGTCGTTCGCATCCTTTTGGGAAAACTTGATTTTTTAGAAATTGAGTGCTGTAATCAATGCTGTTGCAAGTATT
>CAZSZT010000105.1:0-6168 GCA_964611175.1 uncultured Bacteriovoracaceae bacterium | reverse complement strand
GTAGATATCCCGCGCTTTCCAAATGAGAGTGCGTAAGGACGACAGCCGCAATTTGCGACGGGTCAGTCGGAAATTCTTCGCGATTTTTTAAACGAAATTCTTTTGATCCCGCAAATAATCCGCAATCAATCAGGATCTTTTCGCTACCTGCCGATAATAGGTACCGAGACCCCGTAGTTGTTCCCACAGCGCCAAGAAAGGTTAGCCATACACTCATGGTATTCTATTCATCGCCCTCTATTTTGTGATCGATTTAAGAGACCGACTCAAAATATCAGGTCATGGAAAAAGTGGATCTTGTACTGAAGTACGACAAAGGCAAATTAAGTGGGAAAAATCGCGTTAAAGAGCTCCGTTCTACTCGTAACCCCGCATTTTTGAAAGATGCTCGTTAAATGCGCTTTAATCGTACGATCCGTAATATCCTCGACCTCGGCAATTTCCTTATTCGCCAAACCTTTCACCACGAGGCGCGTAACTTCTTTTTCTTTTGGCGTAAGCTGATTGAGGTCCATAAATCTCTCTAACATGGCCTGAAGACCCTTTGGCTCTTCCCACAACTGAATAAGGGTCCGAATAAGCTCATTAATTTGAAAGGGTTTCTCGAGAATATAAGAAACTCCAAAATTAACGGATTCCTTCGCGATTTTAAGATCCGCCTGAGAACTCATCATAATGATGGGGGTTCCAGAGGTTTGAACGGCCTTTATAACGTCTAGGCCCTCGGGCACCCCCGGTTTAAGAAAAATATCGGTGATGACCGCATGAAATAACCCCATCTCCAAGCTCTTTAAAGCACCCTGTAAATCCTTTTCCCAATGACAAGTTAAGCCTATCGATTTAAGGTTGTCTTCCAGCCAAGCGCCAAACTCGATATCGTCCTCGACAAGAAGGATTTTTCCGCTTATCGTGCGCCCCAAGTGATTGAGAGATTTATTCATGGTCTTTTCTTTCATGCCATCTCTCAAATAAAGTCGCAATAGAAATGGCTACAGACGAACTTAAAATATATAAAAATACCGCCCAGGATCTCAGTTTGGGCAAACTTTTTGCGTCGTCTCCTCATCTTATTTTTGGAGTCGACGACAAGAATTATTGTATCTTTATCAACGAAACGGCGGCAAAAGCCTCTGGCACTCAAGCGGAAGCCGTTCTTCATAAACCGATATCAAAAATTGGAATCTTCGGGGGCTTTCTGCTGCCCATTTTTGAGAAAATTCTTAAAGGCGATCCTTTCGAGGCCCAGGAGTTTGAAATGATCCTGGATAATCAAAAACGATGCCTAGAAGTTCATGCGAATCGCATTTCTAATGAAGATAACGAAATTATTGGCGCGATCGCCATTTTACAAGATCTGACGGACCGAAAACAAAAGGAACTTGAACTCAACGAAGTTCGATCAAAGTTGGAAGCTCAAATGAAAGCTCTGGATGTTTTCGATATCGTGGCCGAAACCGATAGGCGCGGCAGAATTACTTATGTAAACGATCAATTCGTTGCCATTTCAAAATACTCGCGAGAGGAATTGCTCGGCCAAGATCATCGAATCATCAACTCGGGCTTTCATCCTAAAAGCTTCTTTAGAGAAATGTGGGCCAAAATTAGTCATGGTCAGATCTGGTCAGGAGAGGTTCGAAATCGAGCGAAGGACGGCACGATCTATTGGGTCAGTACGGTGATTACCCCGATCTTGGATTCCTCGGGAAAAATCAAAAGTTTTTTGGCCGTTCGCCGGGACATCACAAAGCAAAAAGAAACAGAAGAAGCCGTCAAAGAATCAGAAGCGCGTTTCCGGGAACTTCTGGATAACGTCAACCTTTTAGCCGTTGGTCTCAGTGTCCGAGGAAAAATTGTATTTGCCAATTCGGCACTTCTTCGATTCGTCGGAAAATCTAAAGAAGAAATCTTCGATTTAGATTGGTTTACCGACTTCATTCCGGAACGGGACCGAGATCAGATTTTTGAAATTTTCTCAAAAACCTTGATAGAAGACAACCCTCCTTCCGAGTACGAGGGCGAGCTCCTTTCATCCACAGGAGAAAAGCGAACGATTCTTTGGAAAAATACTCTTTTTCGAGATCAAAAAGGAGAGGTCATTGGAATTACGGCGCTCGGAGAAGACGTTACCGAACGGAAATTGGCGGAAAAGCGAATTTCGGAACTTCGAAAAAAGCACGAAGAGCAACGGGAACAAATTTTGGCCTTCGTTTCCCATGAACTTAGAAGCCCCGTGAACTCCATTGTCGTGAATCTCGATATGTTAAGAAATTATCACAAAGGCGAAGGTTACGGATCGGCATTCCCCCCCGAAAAAATGATGCAGCAAATAAGTCAGCAAATCGAACGAATTCTTCGCGTCAGCAAAGATTTCATGGAGTGTAGCGTTCATCGAGCGGGCGGCTTCCAATTCGAATTCAAGCCGACACACCTCAATCGCTTACTCAAGGAGATCTGCCATACGTTTTCGGAGAAGCTCGCTCTAAAACCAAATCTTTCTTTGAAATACAACCCTTCTGAAGTTGAGATTATTGGGTATTGGGATGCTGGTCGATTGGACCAGGTTTTTACAAATTTAATATCGAATGCAATTAAGTACACACGACCCGACAGCAGAAGCGTCGAAGTCAAATCTTCTATTGAAAATAATGCGGCCCTTATCACCATCTCCGACGACGGGATGGGCATTCCCGAAGAAAGCCTTGAACATTTATTTCAACTCTTTAGCAGAGCCGACAACGCCAAAAACTCTTCTGCAACGGGCTTCGGTTTGGGTCTAAAGATCTCCAAAGATATTGTAGAAAAACATGGCGGTAAAATTTGGGTGGAATCGACGCTCAATGTGGGTTCTCACTTTCACGTCCTTCTTCCTTTACAACCTCTCTCTAAAATTTAGTCCGCAATTTAATCCGTTGCTGCCATGCTTAGGGTGGCGATGAAAAAATAAGAGCCCCCTCTTCGGAGGCTCTGGCTCCGGTGAATCAATCGTCATTGATTCAACCTCGAAGCTAAACCCACCTTATACTGATTTTAATTTTATTGGAATTGGACTGAAGTACGAGCGGTTATGTTCTTTTAAACAAAAGCGCCATCAGCTTCTTATCTCGCTCATTTTCCGAAAAATTTTTAACGTAACTTCCTCCGACAACTTTTTGCGTGCTCGCAGTCAAAGAAGACTTAAGCTCTCCCAATAATTTAGACGGTGCAATGAGAAAAACTTTTTGAAACCGCTTCTGAGAACGAGCTTTTTCGATCACGCCACCGATCTCTTTGGCAAAGTCGATCAAATTCTGCTCCTTTGGAGACCGGCTTCTCATCATGGCGTGGCGCCCATTTCCCACTCGATCTTTCGTACGTCCTGGGCGGTCGGCATTAATCTCCCGGTTCATCAAGCGCCCGCGGGGATTTTCAAGATGCCGGACTAAGTGGGGGGGGTCCCCGCGATCTACTTCAAAAATTTGTGCGCTTTCACGATTAGCGACAACCGCCCAGTTTTTTTTGTATTTTGTTTTCAGCATTTCGACGTACAAGCTAATAGGCGCTATCCTTTTTGAACGCTAATTTTTTTTGTTCTTTTAATAGCCTCTTCCGTTTTCGGAACATCAATTGTCAAGACTCCGTCTTTTAAAGAAGCTTTGATTTTGTTTTCATCGATATCCGCGGAAAGAGGAACCAATCGATAAAAGGATCCATAGGACCTTTCCATGGTAATAAAACCATTTTTTTCTTCATCCTTTGAAAATTCTTTCTCCGCCTTGATTTGAATGGCCTTGTTGGATACCGAAAGGTCAATGTCTTTCTCTTGAATTCCGGGAAGCTCCGCCGTGATACAATAGCTTTTTTCGTTTTCGGAAACGTTCACGACAGGAGTTGCCACAGACGTCCCCCCTGGCTCCAATGACGGAAAGCTAGAAAAAAAATCGTCCATCAAACGATTCACTTCTCGTTGAAGTGGAAAGAAGAAATCATCGCTTCTTCTTTCCACAGACAAACCTGATTTTTTTAACGGGATAAGTGCCATAATATTTTTCTCCTCAGATTTAATTTTTTAAAGATTGCACGACGCGAAATGCATCCTCACAATCGTAATTCTTTTAGGATTTTTTCAGATTTAGACTGGCAAAGAAATCGTACCTAAGTATTAGGGCATCCCTAAAACCAAATGAGTGGCAAGCCGTAATTGGCAAACAAAGTAATCAAAATGGCAAACAGAATATTAAGCCATAGTCCTACGCGTGCCATTTCACGAATACCAATACCTCCCCTTCCAAAAATCATGGCATTGGGAGGCGTTGCCATCGGAAGCATGAAGGAAAGTGATGCGGCCATCGTGACAGCCAACAAAACCGCTCTTAAAGGAATATCGAAAATCGCACCCATCCCCGCGATGATCGGAATAAACACGGCGGCGACGGCTGTATTGGAACCGAGTTCGGTAAAGAGAATAATAAAGCTACAAATGCAGAGTAATGTGATCACGGAAGGCAGGGTTCCAAGCTCCTGAAAATGATTTCCCACCCAGTGCCCAAGGCCTGACTCTTGAATCCCCTGCGAGAGCGCCAATCCACCGCCGAAGAGAAGGAGAATGGACCACTCCACGCGGTATAAATCCGATAGTTCAAGAAGTCGCGTCGAGCCTCGGCCTTCGGAAGGGAGAAGGAATAATAAAAACACAACAAATAAGCCAATATGGATATCCGACAAATGGGGAATCGGTAAGATTGGCCTGAAAATCCACCCCATAACGGCAATTATAAACAAAACAAATACTTTCTTTTGGGCCAGCGATAAGGCCGTCTCTTGGAATGAAGAAAGATCGAGCGTTAACGGAGAGTGAGAAGGAATTCGATAAGCAAAACGCGTTAAATAAATCCAGAGCAGAAAAAGGCCTAAACAAACAAAGGGAACTCCGAACGACATCCACTGAACAAAACTTATTTCCTCCCCAAGCGCTGATTCAAGGTATCCGACGAAGATCGCATTGGGAGGACTTCCGATGATGGTGGCGACCCCTCCAATAGACGCCGAATAAGCGATCGAGAACTTGGTGGCTCTCTCAAACGCCTCTCCGTGATGTCGATACCTCGATAATATCGATGTAGCGAGGGGAAGCATGATAATGACCGAAGCGGTATTGGAAATCCACATCGACAAGAAGGCCGTTGCAACAATAAAACCAAAAATGAGGCGCCGCGGCTGAGTGCCAAAGAGCCGAAGAATCCAAATCGAAATTCGAGAATGAAGCCCCCATTTTTCGATGGCTCCGGCGATTAAAAAGCCCCCCAAAAAAAGAAATAAAATATCGGAAGCATAGATTTGAGTGACAATCGGTAACTTCATGACGCCAAATGTCGGAAATAATAGAATCGGAAGAAACGCTGTTACAAATAAGGGAACAACTTCGAGAACCCACCAGAAAATCATCCATATTAAAGTTCCCAAAACGACTTTCGCGTCTTGAGAAAGAAAGGATTGATCAGAAGATAGATAGATTAACAGAAAGGAAAGAGGCCCGATCAGGATTTTCAAAATATCCATTGAAATAAGCTTCTCCCATTTTTTTCTTAGACGCTAAGAAAAAATGGGGGATGGGAGCGTCAGAGAATGTTTAAAGCCCGAGATTTTACGAAATCCATACATTTCAGATTTACGAACGGGGGCGGGTTCGCAGGGAACATCTTTGACCACAAGTAATGTGTAGTGAATCAAAGTGAGAATTAAATCATCAGAATCATCCGTGAATATCTGTCTTGTCAGGGGTTCCACCGAATTTTCCTGAGACTCAAAGCGAAAAATGGGAAAACTTAAGATAGTCTGGATGCAAACACCTTCCTTTCGAAGGGCTCGCTTGACAGCGAAAGCTCCGAAGCGAGGAAGAAAGAGATCCATCAGGAGAAGGTCCGGCTTACCCTCGACGGCCGCCGAAAGTGTCGTATCGATGTCCTCCGTACAAACGACCTGAAAAGAAGTTTTTTCTAAAAGACCCTGCAGCCTCCTATAAATCGGGTTTTTAGGACCGTACGCTAACTGGATTTTTGCATTCATAATAACCTATACCACCCTTTCTACTATGAAGGTTTAGCGACATTTAAACAGCTTGTGCAGTGTACCAAGGGACTAAGACAGGACATCCGATTCATAGACGGCCTGAATTTCTTCTTTCCAGTCTTT
>CAZSZT010000104.1:0-6176 GCA_964611175.1 uncultured Bacteriovoracaceae bacterium | reverse complement strand
GTCGTCATGACGGGTACGGTTACAAGCCCGTCGAGTCCATCCGTTAGATTCACCGCATTGGCGGAACCATTTAAGACAAAGAAGCCCCAGACACAAAACCAAAACAAACCGACAGAGATCGAAAGATTCTTTAAAAAAGGAAATGCAATCGCCGCATCAATAAGCTGAAAGTGCACAGAAAGATACGCTGTTAGAACAGAAAGAATCCCCATGCTGATCATTGTGGCTTTAAAACTCACCCCTTTTGTATTTTTCTTCGTAAGCTTTAAATAATCGTCCAGAAAACCGACGCAACCAAAACTCAAAAGAACAAACTGGCTCATCCAAACCGATCCAATATCCCATCGGCAAAAAAGAAAGGCCGACAAAAAGATCCCTCCCACCATCAAAAGCCCGCCCATCGTTGGCGTTCCTTTTTTTGTTAAATGGGTTTGGGGACCATCGGAACGAACAATTTGTTTGACCGATTTCCTTTGAAGGAGACGAATAAGATGCGGCATCAACAAAACAACAAATAAGAAGGAAAAAAAGGCGGCAACCATCGCCCTAAAAGAAATATATCGAAAGAGATTGGCAAAAAGATGCTCTGGTAAATACATCTGAAGAAAATGATAAAACATATTAAATCTTAAGCTTTCTTTCCCTTAAAAACACGACTTAACAACTTCTCGATCGTCAAAATGGATTTTTTCGGTTCCAAGAATTTGATAATCTTCATGCCCTTTTCCTGCAATAAGAACAACATCCCCATCCTGAAGACCGACGAGACTCTTGGCAATCGCGGAACGTCGATCCGCTTCAACATGAATGGGTTTTAACTTTTGAAATCCCGTCATGATTTCTTCGATAATGGTATCGGGATTTTCCATTCGTGGATTATCCGACGTCACAAAAATTTCATCCGCATGAAGTTCCGAAATGGCTCCCATTTTCGGTCGCTTCGTTCGATCGCGATCTCCCCCACATCCGAAAACGACTTTAAGTCGACCTTTTGTTAGAGGGCGAAGAGTCATCAAAACATTTTCAAGAGCATCCGGTGTGTGCGCATAATCCACAAAAATACACCCCTTCGAGCGAACCTCTACCCGTTCAAGTCTTCCTCGAACGGGAGGGAGTTGTTCCAATGTTTTCTGAATAAGCGAAGGTTTTTCTTGAAGAGCATATCCCAAAGCGATCATTCCCGCAATATTCTCCACATTGTAACGCCCAACCAATTTTGATTTATAGGTATCCTTTCGAGACGAATACTGAATCAAAATCTCGGATCCATTTAAGTCTGTTTTCCAATCGAGAATATGAAGATGCTCGCCGTCTGAACGCGGCGGCCCGTACCCCCAACTGAAAACCTTGATTTGATTGTAGACCTTTAAATCATCGAGAAGCCTAGATCCAAACGAACCATCATCCGGCAAAATCGCTATCTTCCTCTTTTTTGAGCTCTGGGAGAGAAGTTCCGTAAATAATAGCCTCTTCGACTGAAAATAGGTCTCCATATTTTGATGATAGTCTAAGTGCTCGGGTGTCAGGTTCGTAAAAATTCCAGCATCCAATTCCAAACCGAGAAGACGTCGTTGATCTAAGGCATGCGAGCTGGCTTCAAAAACGAAGGCATTGGCACCCCTTGAGCGGAGATCCGCAAAAAGCCGCTGCATTTCTGAAAAATCCGGTGTCGTCAAATTTGAACTCTGGCGAAAATCTTCAAACTGAGTCTCGATCGTTCCATTTCGCGCAGGTCTTAACCCCCGTTGCTTTAAAAGACTTTGAATCAGGAAGGTCGATGTTGTCTTCCCATTCGTCCCCGTCACCGCGACCGTAAACGCCTTGGATGTCGGATCCTGAAATAAATTCTTTGCCGCGATCGCCATCGCCAATCGAGAATCTCGTACGAGGATAATCGGAGATTGGGTTTTAAAATCGGATGGAATCCGCTCAACGACAAAAGCCGCGACGGGAATAGTCGAAAGCTGGTTTAAAAAATCATGCCCATCCCTAAGAACTCCCCGTCGTGCAAAAAAAACAATTTGAGAGGGGTCTTGACTCGACAAAACGACTCGAGAATCCGAAGTCAGTTCTCTCATACTCCCGAACGCTGAGCCTTCTAACCATAAACCTGCTTCTTTAAAGGCCTTCAGCCAATTCTCAAGCATCTATTTAAAATAAACTTTCATCTGCCAATCGTCATCTACTTCTTCTCGTACGGCAACCCCGTAACCAATCAGATCGATTTTCGCTCTTTGTTCCTGCGGAAGAGCTTTCACTTCTTGAAGTACCTCTTCAAAGGTTTTACCAACAAAACGTCCGGTCTCCGATGGTGAGGCCTGAACTCTCGGTGGATGTTTTCTGTCGGGTGTAACTCCCATGGTTGCCAGCGCTCGGCTCGCAACCCGGCGAAAGGTTGGAGCTGCCGTCACTCCGCCGCTGACCCGACCTTCCGGATCGTCATAAAGAATTAACAAAACAAAAGCGGGATCGTTGGCAGGAACATACCCAACAAAACTCACGATCGAATTTTCAGACGTATACGTCTTATAGGTTTTGCCTCGGGAATTTACTTTCTCGACAAGCTTCTGAGACGTACCCGTTTTTCCAGCGATTCGATAGCCGGAAATGGCAGCGGCGACGCCTGTCGAGCCTTCATCGGTAATATGACTCAGCATATCCGTAAGAATACGCGCTCGTTCCGCCGGAATAATTTCTCGAACGTCCGGCCTATTTTCAAAGACTACTTTCTGTTCCGCTTTTCCAGATGGGGGTGCAAAAATGTGAGAAAGAATATACGGTCTTACAAGATACCCGCCATTTGCGACCGCTGCGACCGCAACAGCCATTTGAAGTGGCGTAACGGCAATCCCCTGCCCAAATCCAATATTCGCCAATTCCACAGGCTTCCAGGAAGCTGCCGAACGCAAAATTCCATCTTCCTCGCCTGGAAGATCGATTCCTGTTTTCTTTCCGAAACCAAAACGCCGGATCGTCTTCTCGTAAGCTGAGGTTCCCAATTTAAGCCCGATTTTTGCCGCCGCAACGTTCGAGGAAACTTCCAAGAGTTCTTGTAACGATAACCATCCATATTTGTGGTGGTTGTATTCACGAATCGTATGATTCCCGACTCGAATGGCCCCGTTCTCTCCAAAAACCTGGGAGTGGGCATTCATTCCCAGATGTTCGATGGCAGCCGCCGCAAGAATGATCTTAAACGTACTGCCGGGTTCATAAAGATCCGTCACAATTCGATTACGAAATTCATTTCGATCGGGGCGTTTTCCATCTAACGATGCCATCGCTAAAATTTCTCCCGTTTTTGGATTGAGCATAACGCCTTGAGCCGAGAGCGGTTTCTTTTCTTGCAAAACATTCCTCAATTCTTCCTCCAAAATTTTTTGCAATCGAAGATCCAGCGTTAAAACGACTTGATGCGAATTAAACCACTGCTTGTCAAAGTCGTCATAAAGAAGGAGGCGGCCCAAAGCATCTCGAATTCCTAAACGTTGGCCTTGATCGGAGGAGCGTAAATAGGAATCATAGAACTTCTCAATCCCTTCAAGTCCAACTCCGTCATGACCGGAGGTCCCAATCACCACGCGAGCAAGATCTCCATGAGGATAGATCCGCTTACTTTCCTTTCGAGAATAAATTCCATCGATATCTAAGACTTCGATTTGCTTCGTCGTCTCAGCATCCACCTCTCTCTTCAGCCAAACGAAATAACGGTCTTCCGAAAGTAAGCCTTCCAATTTGGAAACTTTTTGTTTCAACAGTGGAGCTAGTTTTCGAGCCACTTGTTTAGGATTCTTAATTAATTTGGGATTGGCAAAAAAACTCTGAACAATGATTGACAAGGCAAGATCGTTTTCTTCCCGATCCAGAATAGCCCCTCGACTCACTAACGCTTCTTCGGATTCTTTCTTTTGATTGAGACGAACTTTTCCCGCGGCCATTTGCTCAAGTCGATCATCCGGTTTCAGTTGAAACTGAATGGCGCGCGCAACGACCGTCACAAGCCCTAGCCCCAAAAGAGCAAATAGAAAGCTCGCTCTTAAATTCGATCGCATCATGGAATCATCACGATCTGGTTGGGTTCGGGCTCCCTAAAATCTTTAAAATTTTTATGAACTGGGGATAGCCTTTTCGCTAAAGTAGCACGCAATCGAAGCTGTTCTTCGTGAGCATTCCTCTCGTATTTTTTAAGCTCCTCGTATTCATAAGCTAACTGCGTAATCCTCAGCCGAATTACCATCATCCCGACGGCATAAAACAAAAAACCAAAAAATAAAATCGTCGCGATTTTACGAATCATCCGCCCCTCGCTCATAAATTCGAAGTTTCGCCGAGCGGGACCTCGGATGGATGCGAACCTCCTCTCGAGTCGGAAGAATGACTTTTTTATTCACTGGGCGTAACCTCCCCTTCAAGCCCCATTTTACTTCACGGTCCTCCAAACTATGAAATGTTAATATGGCTACGCACCCTCCTTTTTTGAGCAAAGATGGTAAATCTCGAATCAAATCCGTTAAAACACCAAGTTCGTCATTGATTTGGATTCGAAGGGCCTGAAACGTCCGCGTCATAGGGTGTTTACCTCGTCGATCCCTAGAATCCAAATCCATCCCAAAGACCTGAAGGAAGTCCCGAATACTCCTTATTTTTGATTTTGATCTCTGCTGAATCCAACGTTTGGAAATCCAGGAAGCCCTCGGCTCTTCCCCATAATCTCTTAAAATCCTAAGAAAGTCCTCCTGACGACAGGAGTAAAGCCACTCGAGAGCGGTCTCCCCTCGACTCGTATCCATCCTCATATCTAAAGGGCCGTCTTTCTGAAAACTAAAACCCCGTTCCGCATGATCCAACTGAAATGACGAAACGCCTAAATCGACAAGCATTCGATCCACAGGTTCCGGCAACACCGACAAGGCCTGTCGAAAATTCGAGTGGAAATACTGAACGGGATAATCTTTTAAGCGGATTCGACTCCGTTCCAAAGCGTATGCGTCCTGATCTAAAGCATAGATCTTTGCAGGCAACGGATAAGTCTTCAGCAAAGCTTCCAAATGGCAACCCCCTCCAACGGTTAAATCCGCGATCACGGTCGTGGAATCGGACCATTGAAGAGCCTCCACAATTTCCGAAACAAGAACGGGGTGATGCAATTATTTTCCCAGAACTTTAATCTTATACGATCCGGTGGATTGATAGGTATAATACTTTTCTGACTGAATTTTTTCCTCGGCGCGATTGGATTTTCCGCAACTGATAAAAATTAAGTTCGTTCCATTCAATTGTTTCATTTCCTTTTTCCAGGATTCGCACTTTTCTTCCCAAGACCTTCGAGCTCTCTTAAAACTTTCAAACGGCTCTCCTTCGATCGTAAAACTTCCGGATTCCACAAAAACCTCCGGCGGCGGGGCTTGAATTTTTCCTGTATGTTCTTGAATAACAATCGTTCGATCTTCCGAAGGCGATTTCCCCGTCTCGGCGGTTAAAGGGAACAAGCCTAATCCAAAACTTAGTCCAATCAATATTCTCACAAATTATCCTTTATAAAATGGCCAATTTCTTAATGGCCGAAAGAATTCGCTCTCGATCCCCGCGTGGCAATCCCAAAAATTTTACGCCCATTCCGGGTTCATCGTCTTCTTCGGCATTGACCCAAATCACTTCCCCTCGGGTCCGAACACGATGAGCGTCCGGCAGAGAAAATTGAATATTCACCTGAGTGCCCGGATTTAAAGGTTCGGTGGTTTGAATAAAAATTCCGCTTTGAGATAAGTTAGACGAGTATTCGAACAAATAATGATTGTTTGGCGATTCCACGTCGACTTTGAGTTGAAGGGGAATACGAAGCGAATGCCGTTTTTCAAATGCCTTGGCTCGGGCGGATTTCATTCGAAGATTTTCTGCAGTCGACTTTCTTGCCACTAACTCGTACCTCTAAAAGATCTTTAAGAATAAATTCAACTTTTTTTGTCCCGTTCCATTCGTTTTCTATGAGTTCCCCTAAAATATCAAGGACAACGGGCTGATGTGTCCAGCTCGAAAAAAGTTTAACCCAAGGACTTTTAAATTGCAAAAGGCTTAGAGATTGGTTTAAAGCGGTTCCGTGCAGCTTCAAATGAATATCCTTCATAATTTGAGTGCGATCGACTCTGAAATTCCGGATTCGGACAAGGGGGGCGGGA
>CAZSZT010000103.1:0-6189 GCA_964611175.1 uncultured Bacteriovoracaceae bacterium | reverse complement strand
TACACTAGATTATTTTTATCGTATAGCTAGAGGGCCAAAAGACGGAATTTATTATGTGGGAATGAAAATTCTTCCAGATAGATTGCAATACTCTCGAGAAACCTATGAACTCGGAGTTCTTTTTAAGGATCTTAAAAAGGTTCTTGAAGTGAAAGAAATGAACTTCAATGTAGATGAATTTCTTGAAAGAGGGAAACCCAATCCTGACGCTCCAACTGCCTACGAAGTTCCCTCTCGTCTTGGGACTTTTCTCTATGAGAAAGGAAGCCCAATCTCTGAAAGAGATCGATCCGGATATTTGAAGAAGCTTCAAACAAAGATTCAGAACTTTACTAAACCCAAGGTGATTTTCTTCAGCGATCACCATGAAGAGCGTTCCATAGAACAAGTTCTAGAAATGCCGGGCCTGATGGAAATCATAGAGCTGGGATATAAGAGAATTATACTTTCCACGGAGGGGTATAATCCTGAACAAAACATTGAAAGTCTTCAAACGTTAATTCACCGAGAGTACTGGACAAATTTTGTAATTTATTTTGAGAATCTTTATTCTATCATTCTTGAACAGCTGAATACAATTTTGGAGTCGGAAGAGCTTAAGGACAGTCAAAAAACGGATCTTCAAAATTACAAGTCGCGAATAGAAAAAAGTTTAAGGGATATTCGTGAAGGAAGAATCATTAATCATCCGTCCGAGCATGCTCTTTGGATGAAGTTGCGTGAGATTCAAAAAGCAAGCAGGGGTGAAATAGAAGTTAAGGTTGTTGGAAATGACAATCGAGTTCCCGGTCATCCGAAATATATCATCCTAGACCTTACGCCTGCGAAAGGTTCCGAAACGAAGGCAGAAGTTCCATGGGGATGGCCAAAGCAATCTTTAAATGCAGAGTAACTGATAACCCTCCCCAAGAATAAAAAAGGGCTCGATCCTATCGAGCCCTTTTTTGTGTGTGGTTCAGATTTGGTTATTTTTATCTTTTACGAAGAACTTTCATGACGTTTCGGTAGGTCTTAGCGCCTTTGCTTCCACGAAGATCATTTCGTGGATCGTGAACGCTGGATTCCCATTTGGCAGATCGAACATTCACTGCATCTGCAAGTTGTGTAGGAGCCGAGAATACAGCCGATTGAGACATCATCAGCCTGTTTTGTTGTTGCTGTGGCTCACTGTCCAAATTAAGAATGTCGCCGAAGTTAGCTCCGATGAAAATTCCGCCGGATGTATTATTGCCAGGACCGTATAAGCATACGGCGGCGAACGCGATATTCTCGGCGTTTCTAAAGTTTTGGCAAACGGCGATTCCCATGGGTACATAATTTGATGAAAACTGTTTAATTCCAATAATACCGGCCAACTGAAATTCAGGCGCAATACTCAGGCCCGCTGTTAAATCAAATGAACTCGATTGGCTAACCGGTATGGCAATCAAAGGCGGTAGAATCGCCACAGGCAGATTGGCTCCGTTAGGTAATGTTGAAATCAAACCGTATTCGCCAAATTGATTAGATATAACGGCCTCTAAATCAACTTCGACCCAAATTTGCGCATTTTGCTCTCGAGTCGCGGGAACAAAAATAAGTCGGCCGTATCCATCGGCAATCGGAAATTCGCCGTTTATGGAAACCTCCAGCCCATCACCCATCTCCACTTCCAGGCGAGCGATTTGTTGTTCGGGATCTAAAACCAAATGAACTTTATCGGCTATAGGAGTATCTCCACAAGCCACTAAGGACATACTCGAAAGCACCCCGAATGCTAATACTTTGATTGATCGAATCATAAAGAATTCCCCTTCCTCGTAATTTATGTTCAGAATCCGCAACCCACGATTCTCGACCGAAACAAATTGCAGGGGCTGTGCCAGATCTCGGTAACAAAAGTTGCGAGCCCCGCATCATCGGTAGAATTCATCTCCTTTCCTCGGCGGCCTCAAATACCTCGTCTCGAAAAAAAAGTTGTCGGTTACGATGAAGGAGTCTTCAAAATCGGAGATCGACAGGATTCGGCGTTTTCCTATGAAGACATCTGCGTAGCGTTATGTTTGGATCGGTACTATGGAACCTAGCGAACGGGTTTATGTCTGGGCGCCACGATCGGAAGTTGTTTATCTTCAAGCCGTTATCGATGCTTATGAAGGTTTAGCCAGAGTTCGAACGGAACGCCATGAAGGAGATCGATCGTTATTACTGCTTTTAAGCCCACCGTCTCGAAAGGCAGAACTTCATGACTTTTTGCGTCATATTAAAGAAGAGCTTAACGGCCCCCTTGAAATCCTTGATTGACTCAGGGAGTCGCCAACCTGTGTAATTTGATATGGAGGGGAAACGTTTGTGAATACACCATTGCATCAAAATGTAGCGAGTTCTTATGGAGCGACGCCGAATACTTCTGAAGATCGTACGGAATTATTAAAGGACGCCGTCAATTTAACGATGGAAGCGGCCTATGGCCTTCAACGACTCGACGAGCAACAAATCAATCAGCTCTTAAACGGTCTTGTTCGAACAAAACTCTTAAGCGCCGATGATTCTTATCGACTTCGCGATCAATTGATGAATGAGGATGCCTTTGCTCGTGCTCTGGACAATCGCGTCGAAGAAGTGCTGAAGCGAAAAGGACTGGTGACCGAATCCACTCTTCAAGAAATTCGGAACAAGATTTCCAATCTTGAAGCCAAGAACTAAACACGGGTCTTAACGTTTTAAAAGATTATCAATTAAACGTACGCCCTTAAAGCGAACCGCAACAAGCCATCGACAAGGTGTTGTAGCTTTACGGCGTAAAAGATTGGCCTCCCAAGCTTCTAAATAATCGATTTGAAACCCCAATTGCCGGAGTTTTCGACGAGCCGTTGAGATTTTTGCCTCCTTAGAAATAACCTGATAGAGGGCGGCCGCTGCTTGGCGATCCATCGCGGATAGGTATTCATTACGCGAACTCATCGCGAGTCCGGAAGGTTCTCGCCTCGTAGGGCATCGACGAATCTGAACAGGCAAAAAGAAATCTTCGACGAGGGCTTCCACAACGCGAATTTGCTGAAAGTCCTTTTCACCAAAATAGGCTCGATGAGGTCGAACAATCTCAAAAAGTTTTAAAACAACCGTTGCCACCCCCAGAAAAAAATCTGGCCGAAATTTTCCCTCGAGAATATTACTCAAATTTTTTCTTGGAATAACTCCGACTTGTCGAAAGCCTTCGGGGTAAATCTCCGAAACGCTCTGTGGCACGAAGACAGCATTTACCTTCGACTCTCCGAGCACCTTTAAATCTTTCTTAAGAGTTCGTGGATAGGTTTTAAAATCCTCATTTCGCCCAAACTGAGTGGGGTTAACAAATAGACTTACCACACCTAAATCATTTTCAGCTTGAGCTTTGGAAACAAGAGATAAATGTCCGGAATGCAGGGCTCCCATGGTTGGGACAAATCCAATAGATTGATTTCCAATTTGAGATCGCCAAATTTGAAAAGACTTTCGAGTTCTAAGAATTTTCATTTAAAGGAATTCTTCTCCAAAGGATAATCCATCGTTTTTACTTCTCTCGCATAGGCTTCAAGCGCACCTTTTGCGAAATCATAGCCCGTTAAATATTTTTTTAAGAACTTGGGATTAAAATCTGGATTGAAACCTAAAAGATCATACAGAACCAAAACCTGCCCTCCACAATAGGGGCCAGCTCCAATTCCAATCGTCGGAATCTGTAAAGTCGCCGTTATCTTTTTTGAAAGAGCCATGGGAATCATTTCCAGTACGAGAAGCTCTACCCCCGCCTTTTCCAAAAGGAGAGCTTCTTTAAAAAGACGCCCCGCCTCGGCCTCAGTCCGCCCTTGAACTTTATAGTCCTGAATGGATTGCGGCGTTAATCCAATATGCCCGCAGACACGGATTTTTTCAGAACGAAGGGCCTTTACCACATCTTCGCAGGGTCCCTCCACCTTCACGATTTCAGCTCCGGCATTCAGCATCTTTCGCGCCGAACTCACCGCCATTTCAGGTGAGTCATAAGTATGAACGGGCATGTCTCCCATGAGAATGGGCATTTTTTTGGCCAACGATTGCGAAAGCCCACGCCGAACGGCCGACAGGTGATAGAGAATATGATCCAAACTCACGTGAAGAGTGGATGTCTCACCGGAAATGACCATTCCCAAAGAATCCCCGACGAGCAAATAATCGAGAGCCTGCGTATCGGCGCAAATCCTAGCAAAAGTTGCATCATAACAAGTGACCATAACAAGTGGAGTTTGGCTCATAAAACTCGTGGCTCTTTCATATGTTTTAAAACCTCTCCAGCCAAATAAAAAGAGCCGACGACCATCAGTGGGTTTTCCACTCTTTTCTCTTTTGAAAGAATCTTCGAAACGATTGTTTCCTTTTCGATTTGAGATGAATCTTTACCCAGGCTATTCCAAATGCCCCGAAGTTTTTCAGGGGACATTTGACGTTCGGGATAAAATACCGGCAAATAAAGTTTTTGAATGAAGGGCTTAAGCCTATGCAGAGCTTCCTGAGCAGGTTTATCCTCCATGATTCCAAAGATGCAGGTCCAAACCTTATCGGGATACAATCGTTTTACATAATCGCAAAATATTGTCAGAGCTTGAAGATTGTGAGCGCCGTCGATAATAAACGGCGGATCTTTTCTAAAGATTTGGAGCCTCGCTAAGCCAAGCGGCTCTTGAAGGGCCTTAATGGAATTTTTCACGGACGATGAAAGCCCCCATTTTTTTGAGGCTTCCTGATAAACATCATAAGCTAAACGCGCGTTTTGTTCCTGGTGTTTACCGCGAGTCCAGTTGATTTCCTTAAACACTTTTTCGAGAAGTCTTGACTTTGGATTTTGAGACGGCCATCGAAGCAAAACATCCAGCGCCGCCGCTTCTTTCCGAAGACGCCGGCGAACCTCGGGAACTTGTGAAGAAGAAAAAGTTAGGCGCCCCCCTCTCATGATCCCAGCTTTTTCCCGAGCTATTGCGGAAAGACTTTTACCCAATATCTCTTGGTGATCATAATGAATAGCCGTAATCACACTAAAATCCGGATCACTTAAATTCGTGGCATCGAGTCGCCCGCCCATTCCGACTTCTAAAACCTGAAGATCAATTTTCAAATCTCGAAAAATGAGAAAAGCCAAGACCGTGAAGCGCTCAAAATAGGTTAGCGGCTCTAGGACTTCTTGATAGCGCTTTTCATACCGCTTCAATAAAAGTTCTGAAATGGTTTTTCCTTGAATCCGAATGCGTTCCGTTCGGTCCACAATATGGGGAGATGTATACGTTCCGACTTTAAGGCCCGTTTTGATAAACAAATTTGTTAAATACTGGCAGACACTTCCCTTGCCGTTGGTTCCGGCGACAAGAATGGTTTTTCGCCCCAACTCTGGGTGCCCGAGATCCTCCACAGCTTTGCGAATCTTGTCGAGTTTATAGGTCGCCTTCTGCGGCAACTCAAAATATTTAGGATTCAGGATCATTCTTTCGTAGAACGCTATTTCCTGTGTTATAGGAAGTAAACGATGGAATTGAGCCTAGTTCTTTTATGCTTTTCCGCCTTTTCCGCAGGCCTTATAGACTCCGTCACGGGGGGCGGAGGCCTTATTCAGCTTCCATCCCTGATGATTGCCTATCCGCAAGGGCTTTTTGCCGTTTTGGCAGGAACGAATAAGATTTCGAGTATTGCCGGAACTTCAGCAGCGGTGATTCGATTTTCGAGACGTGTGCAGATTCCGTGGAAGCTTGCCATGTATTTTGTGATCGTTGCTTTCTGCGGGTCATTTCTTGGAGCGAAGGCCATTAGCCATTTTCCAAAAGATCTGGCGCGCCCCATCGTTTTAGTTATCCTGATGGCGGTTCTCGCCTTTACTTGGTTTCAAAAAGAATTTGGGATTGAAAGGAAACATTCGAAATTTCATCGTCGGAGAAAAGTCTTTTCGCTTTTGATGGTTGCTCTTCTTGGCTTTTACGATGGATTTCTTGGGCCCGGAACAGGAGGCTTTTTGATTTTTCTCTTTGTCAGTGTTTTGGGAATGGATTTCTTAGAATCTTCAGCTCTCGCAAAGGTCGTCAATTTTTCAACGAATCTTGCCGCTCTTTGTTTTTTTGTTCCCGCCGGACTTCTTCTTTTTAAAGTCGGCGCCTTTATGGCTCTCTCCAACGTTCTTGGAAGTTTTGTCGGCGTCCGTCTCGCCTC
>CAZSZT010000102.1:0-6240 GCA_964611175.1 uncultured Bacteriovoracaceae bacterium | reverse complement strand
CAATCTATGTTGGGTAAAGATACGGAAATTGATCCCTCCACAGAAGCCGTCGATCAACCCTTTCGATTCGAAAGCAAAGACCTCTGCGTAACTGGCCAAGCGGCGATCGAAGGTTCCGGCTCGGGCAAAGCGACCTATGAATACGTTAACGACCCTCAAAAGAGCGTGAATGGCGAACCCGTAAAAAAAGCCACTTATGATATGACTGTACCGGTCACTTTTCACTTTGAAAAATGTGAGGTTCCCTCTGGAGAAATATTAAATGGAGAAGTTTCCGGTCACATCGACGTGGCCTGGGTCGTCGAGGGAGATCCATGGTTCACGGGTAAATTCTCGTTGCTCAATCTCTCTGGAAAAATTTCCGTGCAATCTGCCAATTCAGCCGAGAGCACTACTCTTGCCTTTCAACAATTATCGGCCACCTATGCTTCTCATAATAAACAAATCGCAGGTTCCAATCGGGAAATTGGGACGGCCATGCTTAAAGAAATGACTTGTTCAGGAAAAGTGGAGCGAGAATCTCGCGCGGGTTCAAAAGACTATACCTGCAACTCATTTCTAAATTCTAGCACTCTACGCGGGCAAAGTTTATGAAACGGATTTCCCGTAAATTGACAGCACTCTCGATTGCGGGACTCTTCCTTTCTGTGGTTCCACTTGAAACCTTCGCAGGAAAGGATGAATTAAAATTTCCAACCGGTGAAAAGATGATTGGCTCTGAAGAAGCTCCTTCAAGCCCTGTCGTCTCAAGGAAATTCTCCGGGTTTTTTTCCTCCGCTCGACGCTATCTGCCCTTGTTGGTGGTGGGAGGAATTGTGCTCCCCTTTGCAGTCCCCTTTGGCCTTAAGCGGTTGAATAATTACCTTCTTCTGCGTGATATTCAACATTATTCAGATTCGGTGCATTCCGAATTTCATCCTGACAAAATGGTTGAAGCATTCAGCTCAGTGTCTGAATCCTGGGGCGTATCAGAAGAACATAGAACACGATATTTTTTGGAACTCATTCAAATTTACGCTCATAACACTTCACGGGCTGAAGCCTCTCGAATCAAGGGGAACGATTTAATCAGCATGATGGACCTTCTTGCAAAAAAAGGAGTGAGAAGCAGCAATCTTGCCTCGTATGCCCAGCTTTTTCTTTCGATGAATCTTCCCTATGAAGAGAAATTGAAGCTCGTAACTTATTTTATGGATAAGGCACAGGGCCTTCCAGCTAGTCAGAAAATCGAACTTCCGAGTCAGGATGTAAGAGGCCAAATTTATTCGGAAGTTCTTAGGTGGATCAAAAGCGTCGAAGTTACCGACCGTGACCGAATGAGATTCTTGTTTCGGTATGCTCAAAGTGACCCACGCTTTGAAACAGCTCTCACTCTAGAATTGCTTCGGCAGATTGATCGAGATGGGCCGCGAACAGATTATGATTTCACAAATGCTCATTCGACTTCGTTCAATTTCTCTTCCAAAAAAATGTATGAGGTGATGCAAGCTCTCAAATCGGAAATCCAGGAGCATCCGGACGTCATTCAAACGAAAAAGGCAGAGGTGACTTATCTTTTAGAGCCTTCGCAATGGGATCAAGTTATTACTTTGCCAGAACAGCCCAATGAAGCGAGCGCACATCTTGCTGCCAGTCGAAGCTGCATCGAGATGCTCTCTAAGCTTTTGAAGACGCCATATACGATTGGAGAAACGAAATGAAGCTTTCGAACTCTTTTATATGTGGTGCTTTTGTTCTTTCGGTCGGCGTCAGCTTTTCAAGTTTTGCCTCAAATTCCGATACCCCTTCAAATTCAAATGAAATCTGTAGAGCTACACTCCAAGCTCTGGCCTGGGTCATGGGCGGCAACGGAAATATTCCCGCCACCACACTCGATGAAGGCCTCGGTAAATCCGCTAATGAAATGGTGCGGACTTATATAAATTCGCTAGGCGAATTCACGCATTCCGCAGAAAACACCAAGCTCCATCTCCTCATGACGGCACCGAGCCTCGGCCAAACAAATGATGACAATTATCGTTCAGCGCAAGTCGCTTCGACAAACTCGCAAGCTGCTAGAGCGTCTTCCGCTTCTCTTGTCTCAAGAATCCCAATCGCAGGCAGGATAGCCAAGCGAGTTTTGGGATCTGGCATTGGCAAACAACTGACACGCCTTCAAGAGCAGCTTAAACAATACACTCCAGATTGGGCCATGACGGCGGAAACGCTGCTTCGCGAAGGCGAAACCGTCGTCAATTATTTGGGCCACCATAAAGTTCCTCGCCTGGGGATTCTCGCACCTGAACATCGCAATCAGTTTTCGATCCCTGTTCTTCGAAAGGACTTGAAGGATGCGGATTACATTTCGATCGTTTCGCTGCTGACAGAAAATCTGGACAAAGGTTTATCGGCTGCTCTCATTCATTGGCTGCGGGCTCTTCCCTACTGGAAGAATCTCGAAGCGGACATCGTAGCGATGAACTCTCATGCTTTTAAAAACGCGGCAGGTGAAGAGGTTGTTCTCGATGTTCCAAAGCTCCTTCAAGAACGTGATTCAAGACCTTCGGCTTCAGCGCTTAGAAGAGCCGCCAGAGATAAGGATCTGCTCATTCGTTTTGAACGAGTTCGAGAAATCACGGAAGGTCTCGAGCGACCTCAGATCAACCCATGGTTCGAGATCAAAATTCCCGAAAAGAAAAAGGAAGCAGAAAAAAAGACGGCAGATAAAACGGGAGAGGAAAACAAAGTTGCAACACATGAGGGGCGATCGGTCGAAGCAATTACTCTAGAAGCAAATGCAGAGATCCCAAGTGATACCCATCAGCTTATTGAGGAAGTTCGAGCGATCGTTGGAGCGCGAGATACGAGAAAAAAAGTCGAACCGAGCCCCAACCATTCTAAGGTCGTGCAATCCCTGCTCGAATATCGAGACGCGATCATGCATCGCATCCTAGAACGAGGCTACGCGGTTGATGCCGGAATTCAGGCCATCATCGAAAAGGAACACGTAATTCTCACCGGTCCCGCAGGAGAAGCTAAAACGCTTTTGGCAGACCTTCTCCTTGGAAATATTGAAGTCGATGAAACACCAAAAGACGAGGCTGAGGTTAAACCATACTTTCGCCTTCAATTGCATCCGGAAACGACAACGAACGACCTTTTTGGTCCCATGAAATATTCGGGCATCACGCAAGATAAGTTTGAGCGTCTCGTCGAAGAAGGACTGGTCCCAGCGTACTACGCTTTCTTTGACGAATTTTTTGATCCGCGAATCGGTCTTATCCGATCTCTCAACGGGATGATGGCTGAGCGAGCTTTGAATCAAGGATTCCATCGACATCTGTCCAATTTGCGTACTGTCTTTGGAGCCACCAACAAATATCGAACGGAACTTTATGAGCGGGCTGGTAATAAAGATCCTCAAGCGAGTTTGGATCGATTTGCTCGACCGATTTTTATCCCGGGGCGTCTCTTTAAGATCGAGAGCCGACAGACAGTCGTTCAAAATCATTTTCGTAACAACACGATTCCAAAAATGAAAGAATCCGATATCGAAACGCTACGAAAATATGCCGATCAAGTTGTCATTCCTGAAGAGGTAGGAGCGGGACTCAATTATCTGTACAACAATATGCACGACTTGACGGACGAGGCACACGCTAAGTCTGTAAAGGCAAAAGAGACCGAGCCATCGACGATACTTTTCTATGCGACTCGACATTATTCGACGCGCACGCTTGGAAAGGAAGGAAAGATGCTTCGAACGGCGGCATTAATTCGCTGGCTGAGAGCTGGAGATTTCAACGCTCCGCCGGTCGCGACGGTTGAGGATTTAGCCGCCATGGAATCTTCATTTACCTCGGCTGCTCCTGAGACTCAGTTCCTCGAATACATCGCGAAAACGTCGAAGGACCGTCAGGAGCAGCATGAAGCGCAAACCATTTTGATCGAAAGAGGTCTGTTCTTGCCATTGCTAAAAAAGGTTAAGGATTCATTTGAAATTGCGGACAGTCTCTTCGATCGAACACCTGCGGATCAAATTCCCAGCGACCAACTCTTGGATGAACTTAAATACGTCTATTCGATTTATAAGGACGTTGAAGCGCAGACTAAAAACACCGTTTATATCTGGGATTTCAATCCCACCTATTTGCAGCGGCTTCGACTAAAGACACTGGCTGTAGAAAGAATGAAGGGCATCCTCGAAAGGCTGCCCTAATGAAGCACTTTCCTTCGGTATGGCTCATTGCGCTTTTCTGCTTTGGGCTCAGCTTTTCGGCAAACGCTGAAAGCTCGGGTAGAAAAGTTACACGGATCGACCGATGCATAATGGTTTTAAAAAACCTTCCTCAAAAATCGCGCGAGCTTAAAAATGATTTTAAATTTAGGACGGTCCAGGCCTATCAGGCCTTGAAAAAAAAGCTTCAAAAGTTAAGCGCGTCTAAAAAGAATTCCGCCGAGTATCCTCATCAGCGGAACGATGCTTATCAAGCGCATAATAAATATATTCCCAACGATCAAAATGATCAGACCCCAAAACTCATTGTGAGCGTGAATGACCCGGGGGCCTTTTACTTTAAGGAAACCTCATACACGCATTTTGATGCTCGAACCGCCTTCATGATGAACTTGGAAAAATTTCGTCCTCTCGAATCTAATGAGGATGCGACTGGCTCGCATTATGCAGAACTCACAGAATTTCCGCCGACGGGCGTATGGGCGCCTTTTTATTTGCCTGGCAATTTCGTACCCGTTCGATGGGATACAGACATTGCAAGTTTGAGGATGAATGTTCTTGGCACGATCGAAATTAAAATCAAAAGAAATTCAGGAGTCCCCATTAGGTTTGATATTGCCGAGCGCGATCCTGAATCCCGCGACGCGGCACTTTCCTATTCGAGTCGTTTAAAGAAGCCGCTCACTCTGGGCGATCTTCCAAGAGAAGTGCGCGAATTTATCCAAAGCATACGGAACAAAACGGAAGATGAAATCGTCGATGAAATGATTCATTGGTCACGTCGGTATTTCACGTACGTGCATCAGGCGGGTAAAGAGCGCTCGGTGCATGACTATCTTGATTCCAAGCATTGTCAGTGTGACGGTGATAGCCTTGTAGTCACTGCGCTCTTTAGAAGTTTTTTCCCGCAAATTCCTGTTCGAATGGTTTCGGGATACCCCGCTCAATCGGATTCCCAAAATCCGGGACACTCTGTTTTTGCTATGCCGACGACCGGTCATATGTGGGTCGAGATTTGGGATCGCAACACAGGCCGATGGCGGGCGCATGAACCTCAGCCTCCTGATCTGAGAGAACAGCAAAAGCAAGAGCGAAAAAATAAGGACAGTCGCTTTCGCCCCAAGGGGTCCTCGAGCTCCCGCGAAGAAAATTTGAGTGACCAACAAAAACAATTTCTCGAAACGCTCAACCAATTTCGCTCACCCAAAGAATTGGAGCAGGCACTAAAAGATTTCGTAAATAACCCGGCCAACAAAGAATCGGTAGAAAAGGCTCGCGCTCAAGAATTTTTAAACCAGATGAACGGACTCAACACTCTTCCAGATACATGGGAAGATGCCTTAAGCGGCTCTCAGGCGGCGGAAAGCATGAAACTTCTTAAAGAAATGCTCCTCGAGCTTTCAGCCCATCGAAAATTATCCCGTGAAGAGATGCGGCTGCTGAAGGAATTAGAAAGCATTTCAGAAACTGGAGGAAGAGGTGACGAGCCCACTCGCGAACAAATGGTTGAAGCTCTTAAGCAGCGAATGCCGGGCCCACTTTCTCAAGACCTCCTCACTCAAAATCCTCATATTGACGATTCCACCGTTGAATACTTAAAACTGGTGGCTAAGGCTCAGCTGCTTCTCGATTTCCCGGTTCGAGAAAATAATAGCACGCTCAATTGGAAGCCCGATCCAAAGCCCGATCGAAAAAAAACGCCCTCACTTGTTCCTTATCAGACCGACTACGAAAAGACTTTCATTCGAGCGACAGAATATAATCCCCAATGGATTTTTAGAGACGGTCCGGTCGAATACGACCTCCATCGTCTCATCAGCGATGACTTAACCGAAGTGCGATTTCCGGAGGACGACAACGTTCCTCCTTCGAAGACGCCTCCTCTAAAACCGGAAGCGATTATCCCCGATATTGTTACGGGTATTGACTTTGATCTCAGCGGCTCGATGCAACGGGATCAAAGGTATATGAAGGCGTGGAAGAACTCCATTCGCGGGGGGTGATTCGTGGCGAACAGTCGAGGC
>CAZSZT010000101.1:0-6253 GCA_964611175.1 uncultured Bacteriovoracaceae bacterium | reverse complement strand
CCAATCGATATTTTGAAAATCGATCCCTGGATGCAAATCGGTGCTCGATATGTCGTGAGAGGTCAAATCCATAAAGAAAGCGATGACATCGTCCTTGAAGGTTTCGTCTTTGATGCCACAACGGGAAAAAAGGAGCATCAAAAAACCTATAAAACGAATCGAGATGTCTCGATTTTGGCCCACCAATTCGGTGATGATATTGTTAAAATAGTTACCGGCGAGGATGGTTTGTTTTCCACTAAAATCGCCTTCGTCTATTCGCCTCCAAAATCACGGGTGAAAGAAATTTGGGTGATGGATTTTAACGGTCGTGATCCAAGGCCTTTGGTTCAAAATGGAAAAACGAATTTGAGCCCCGTTTGGACGATAGACGGTCGATGGATTTATTTTACATCGTCTTCGATTGTCGATTGGCATATTTGGAAAACGGATTTGAACAAACGCACTTCTCAAGTGACTAACTTTAGAGGTTCGGCATTAGGTCCGGCCATGATGCCGAACGGCCGTGAAATGGTTTTGTCTCTTTCTAAAGACGGAAATCCCGATATTTATCTTTTATCTTTAACAGGCGAAGTAAAAAAGAGGCTAACGAAACGCCGTGGAATTAATATCGGACCTTATCCAAGCCCGGATGGCAAAAAATTGTGCTTTAGCTCCGACCGAATGGGAAATTTATATGTTTTCAGACTCGATATCGATACGGATGAAATTACGCGATTAACCAGAGTTGGAACTTTGAACGATTCTTGTGTATGGAATCCAACAGATAATCTTATTTTATTTTCTGGAATGGATACGGATCGCGAGTTTGATTTATTTGCCATGAACGATCACGGCCTTGAGATGGAACGGCTTACTTACGACGCGAGTAATAATGAAAGCCCGTCGTGGTCTCCCGACGGAAAGCTCATTGTCTTTTCATCGAAACGATCCGGCCGGAATCAAATTTTTATTATGAAGGCTGACGGGACTCAAACCACCTTGGCGGTAGATTTACCGGGAGACGCATCGCAACCTGTCTGGTCTCCGCGATTGGGATATTAAAAATGAAAAGGCAAAAAAGGGTGGCGGCGATCGACATTGGCTCGAACTCCATTCTCCTAACGATCGCGGAATGCGGAAGTCCTCATCCTATACCCTTGAAACTCATTACCGAAGAAGCCCATATCACAAGCTTAGCCAAAAATCTCGGGCCGGACTTAAGCATAAAGCAGGAAGCCGAAGAGAAGTCGCTAAGCGTTTTAAAACAATATTCGGATTTAATTTCGAAAAATGCCGTCGATGAAATCCGCGTTGTGGCAACCGAAGCCTTAAGAAAGGCGAAAAACGGTGCCATGGTAAAAGCAAAAATCGAAAATCTCCTTAAGAAACCCGTGGAACTCATCCCGGGAGATCGAGAAGCCGAGCTTTCGTTTTGGAGCGTTCAAAAAGAATTTCCAGATACAAAAATTGAAAAAATTGTTTTTGATATCGGAGGGGCCAGTACGGAGCTTTGCCATGGAAATGCCAGTGGAATTCAACATCGTGTTTCTTTAAAAGTGGGAAGTGTCCTTTTGACGGAGAAATTTCATCTTCAAAATCGATCTCGGCCCGACGAAGCGTCTCGGTTCGTGAGGCAACTCATCCGAGACGTTCCTTGGACTTCGAACGTTAAAAACTCGATTGGCATTGGGGTTGCTGGCACCATGACGACTCTCTTAGCGATGGAATACCAGCTGAAAGATTATGATCGAAATCAAGTTCACCAAAAGAGTCTAAGCAAAAGCCATCTCGAATTCTGGATGAATGAAATTCTTTTGCGAGATCTTTCGGAGCGAAAAGGTCTTACGGGCCTTCCTTTCGATCGGGCGGATGTTTTTGGTGGGGGTCTCATCATCGCCCACGCCCTTCTGGATTTTTTTCAGTGGCCAGAACTCATCTGCATGGATTCAGGCGTTCGGTTTGGACTTCTTTACGAAATGCTTGAGATTTAAATCGGGCCGACGCCGAGATAGAAGTGTCCGAGAGGCTCCAACTTTCCATTGATCCTTTGACGATCCAAAATAAACCCATAACCGACTTTAAAGGGTCCAAACGGGGTATTCCACCGAATCCCTGGGCCTGCCGCATATTTTAAATCCCAAGGCTTAAAATCAAAGTTCGTATTATACGCATTTCCTCCGTCAAAAAAGGCAAGGAGATCCAGTCCAAAGAATAAAGGAAAATAAAGCTCCGATTGGAAATAAAAATAAGAGTTTCCACCGTTTTGATTGATCGGGGTAATGGCATCTTCCCCAAACCCTCGAACGGAATTTTCACCTCCGACGTAAAACCGCTTTTCAACCGGAATTTCATGCGTATTGCCAAAGGCATCCGAAAATCCCAAATTAAGAGAAAAGGCTGTTCCGATGTTTTTTTTCTTTGCAAACGTCCATAAAGGATAGAAGAAATCTTGTTTACCCGTCGTCTGCCAAAAATTTGAATCTCCGCCCAGACGCTGATCAAAAATATCGGCGGTCGCTTGGGACTTAAATCCTTTAACCGGATCGAATGAATCATCCAAATAATTGACGTTGAGAGTTTCTCCGAGGCCATGCAATCGAAGTTGCCCAACTCGTACATCCGTTTGATCAACGGCAATATTGAACGGATCCGAAAATTCAATATCGTAATGGGTTGTGAAAATCCAACGCCTTGTCAGCCGATAATCAATGGCCCATGTAAATGAATTTTTAAAAATATCGAATCTCCCCAGATCGTCTTTGGCGTGAGAAATAATCATCCGACCGTCCACCGGCCAACCGAACAAACTCGGCTCGAAATATTCAAGCGAAATTCTTCTCTCAATGAACGGAACTTGGTGCGGATCCAAGACAAAAGCAGGATCGGGAAGAGCCGACTCTTCAACTTTACGATTGGCTTTTGCAAAAACGGTTAAACGCCTTCCGGTTCCGCCAATATTGGCATATGTTCCTCGGAAAATTCCTCGCAAGCCGTCCAAAGTTCCGTATCCTGGACCAAACTCAAAACGAAACCGTCCCGCCTCAATGACATCCACTAAAACATAGACAAGTCCTGTTTCTGGGTCTTTCTCCAGAATGGTAAAATCAACATTCCGTGCGAGTCCCAAACGAAAAATCTGAGCCACGGCGTCCCGAACGGCTTCTTCTCGATAAACGTCCCCAACGCGTAGGATAATTTCTCTTTTCATCACGTCATAGTCGGTATACTTGAGACCACGAATAAGAATCTTGCCCACTCGGTATAGTGGGCCAAGTTCCCCCCGAATTGTAATAAAAAGCTTTCCATCCTTTTTTTTAACATCTCGATGAATAACCGCGTCGAGATGTCCTTCTTCAATGAGGATGCGGGCGAACTCCTTTTGCAACCGATCCACGCGTGCGACATCAAAATAGCCGCCGACTTTCATGGATTTTCGAAAGTCCTCGGCCTCCTGAAATTCAAGGGCGTTTTTTTCAAAGCCTTCCCAAAAGATCTCTTCGATGGTGTAGCGCTCTCCCTCACTCATATAAATCACCGGTTTAATGAATCCATTTTGTTCATCGATAACGAAGTCTAAACTCCTAATTTGAATATCCAAATATCCCTCGGTTAACAAAAGATTATAAAAATCTTCATTGAGAACCCGCTTAAATTCGTCCTCATCGAAGGGCTTTCCCACCCGAAGCGCTCCTAAAGATGAATAAAATTTCTGGACGCCTTTCTGATCACTCAAGCCAATCCACTCCGGTTCCGTTAGCGTGAATCTTTTGCCTTCGATGGTTCGAATGAGAATTTGCTCGGTTCCGGTTTCCAAAAATTTTCTTTCGGCCTGAACTTCGGCAAGAAGATAGCCTTCTCGATTAAGCTCGTCCTGGATCAGGTCCGCCATTTCATCGACAAACCATTTTGGAAAAGGTTCTTCCCTTTCCAAAAGAGAATTTAAAGGCGCTTTATCGTTGTAATCTCCAATAAATTTAATCTGAAAGGGATGAAATTCCCTGATTCGAAATGTGATGGAAACCGTTTTGGAGTCCGTTCGTATATCGAAAGAAGGCTTATAAATTTCGGCCAAATAAAATCCCTTACTCTGATATTTCTTTAAAATGGCCCTTTCATCCTTATCAAGCTCTAACGGCGCAAAGACTTTGCCGACTCGATTTTGAAGAGTTCCATGCAAAGTTTTAGAATCTAAAAATCTGTTTCCGAAAAATTCGACCTTACCGACTCGATAAAGGGGTCCCAATTGAATATGAATTCCAAACTTTTCTCCTTCAGGCTCGATCAAAACCTGAACTTCGAGAAATCCTCGCCCCTGAATATGCTCCATAAAACATCGGCTGATCTTCGAAAGTCGTTCTTGAGATAAATCAACGGATTCATGCCGATTAAGACATTGTCTCTCCAGTTCCTGGGATTTCGAAACCTTATCCCCAGTCCAAACAATGCTTTTAAAGTACTTTCTTTCTTTTGCCTGAATTTCGATCCGAGATAATTTCGGATTCCATTGAATCTGAACGCTTTCAAATTTTTCGGTGCCTTCCAAGAGTTTTTTTGCAATTTCCACGAATTTGGGATTAAAATTTCCGCCCACCTGAAACGGCAACAAAGGAAGAATGTCATCTCGAAGATCGTCAGGTTCTATCTGAATGAATTCAATCGTCGGAGATGGCGGAGAAATGAGGACTTCCGCCACGCCCGACTGGGGAAATACAGCAAGAAATCCAAGAATTATCCAAATGCCCAAATGGCGCCGCCTCGTCATTATTCGAATTCAAACCTAAATCTCAGGTCGCCCCCAAAATCATCTTCTCCTTCTCCACTCACGTCTCTCCATGACCCGACCAACGAAAGATGTGGGTCCAACTTAAAATCGAGCTCGACCTTGTGTCCACCCTGCACTGTCAAGACATTGAAGTAATTCAGAGCCAGACGATGGCGAATGAGATCGGTTCCCACCGAAAGTTGAAGTTCTGTTTTTCCTGTGTCCTCATAAAATGCCGGAGCAAGAGTAAATCGATTAATACCGAGATCGCTCGACAGTTTGCCCTCGAGCTGATCCTGCAGTTTTCCAGTGACGACGGAAATTCCAGTGTAGGATACGGACTTCGCGGGGTCCGACACTTTATTCTCGAGATCCGGTGGGATGCCGTAAGAAATGAGGGCCAAGATTTCCTTTTCCGTCAGTGGAGGATCGGATGAATAAATAATGCGTTGTTGATTGGCATCCCCGACGAACTTAACTGAAATTCGATACCGATCAACTTCCGTCTCCGCCCGCACATCGTAAGCGGGAATATTCGAATGAGGATTTGTAAATTGCACGGCCCCCGACCGGATATCATAGGATCGATTATTATAATTAAACTGCCCTCGAACAATATTAAGGGCTCCTCTTAATCTCGGGTCGTCGACCGTGCCTCTCAAAACCAAGTTCAGATCAAAGGCCCCTTCCGCCACATTATTTCGAACATTAAAAGGTTCGGCGGTTAACATCGCGATATTCAAATTGTATTTCTTCCATTCCGTCTGATTCTCTCCGGGCTTCATAAATCGCTCTCGCTTCGGTTCAAAGGCTTTTAATAAATCGACCCTTAAATCCACGCGCTTTCTAAACATTCCCTCCCGGATCGTCACCTTCCCACCAATATTTCCTTCAGATCCTTGGATTTGAACATCCAACGGGCCAGAAACTCTAAAGGTAATTCCTGTTTCCGGTTGAACGAGGGTATCGTCGAGGTCCAGTTTTAATTGCGCGGACGAAATTCGAGCGTTCATAAATTTCATCCTTCCCGAAGCCCGAATCCCTCCTTCCTTTAAATCTCCCTTTAAATATTCCAATTGAAGATTGGAACCAGAACTCGACAGGGCCGCCTCCACATTTCGCAAAATAATGGGGCTCTCTCGAAAGGTTAAAAGACCATTGTAGAGTTTTGCACGTCCCGAAAACCCGGATGGCGACCAGGCCCCGTTCATCATGAGAAAGCCTTCCGAGCGAGATAATATCGGCACAAATCCGGCAACCGATCGAAGATTGGTTTCACCGTTCACCTCAATATTAAAATTGGATACAGTCTCAAAATAACCTTTCATTTCTAAGAGATGGCGGTCGGACCGAAGCCGAATGAGTGGTGCCGAAACTCTAAAATGGTGCCCCAAAGTACTCGCATATTTCAAAACAAACGGATCAACCCGTTGAAGAAGAACGCCGCCCCTTTGAACAGCCGCGCTTTCTATTTTTAATTCCCCCTCCACTTTTTTTTCGTCCGTAAAA
>CAZSZT010000100.1:0-6284 GCA_964611175.1 uncultured Bacteriovoracaceae bacterium | reverse complement strand
TCACGGTTTTAGAAAAAAGTTCTCGAAGAAAATTCGGCCCTGCATTGTCTGGACCAGGAGTCGCCGATGATAAAGGTGGAATTTTTTTGATTCAAAGTTTAGTAAAAACATTTAAAGATCAGAAAAATATTCGCTGGAAGATTTTCTTGGCGGGGGACGAGGAGGTCGGTTCAAAAAAATCACGCAAGTTCATGCTCGAATTTGCCCGAGGCTCCGATCTCGCTCTTGTTTTCGAGCCTGGTTGGTACGATTTTGAAATCGATTCTCCGAGACTAGAAAGCGCCATTGGCGGATACTTAAGGGCCGATATTCAAATTGAAGGGGTCGAAGCACACCCAGCAATCACCGCGTCACGGGGGAGAAATACGAATGATGCCTTGGCTGAAATTATTCGAAAATTCTCGAAATTACGAGCGAAAGGTATTTCTGTGAATATTTATGAGGTTAAAGGTCTGAGCAAACCCACTGTCACAACGGCTCATACGATCCTTAAGACTTCGATTCGATACCTTAAGGCCGCCGATGAAAAATTCATTGAAATCTTTTTTGAAAAAATTCGCCAAAAAGACTTTGGGAATGGTATCCAAGTGAACGTCGATATTACTCCCGTCTGGCGCCCTCAAACGATCACCCGTCCCCACTTGATTGAACGCCTCAACGCGGCCGCAAAAAGAGCTGGTTTAAGGGAATTCATTCCGTCGGTTGGTCTAACTCGAGGAGCAGGAGCCTTTTTATCAGCTGAAGGAATCCCTTCTCTCGAAAGCATGGGCCCTGTAGGCGAAGGGCTTCATAGTGATCGAGAAGTTCTTTATGTGGGGTCCGTATACGAAAGGCTTAAACTTTTAAGAGAGCTAGTCGTCCTAGTTGAGTAGTTTACATTTCTTTCTCGATTTTCCTAAGCAACGATAGGCCTCGTTCGAGTTTTTCATCGCTTGTGGCGAAGGAAATGCGAAAGTATCCCCCACGCTCCGAAAACGCATGCCCGGGTGTTACCAAAAGCTCCTTCTCGATACATTTCAAAAAAAATTTTTTCGTGGAACCTGGGATTTTAACAAAAGCATAGAACGCGCCTTGAGGCTTTGGCAGTTCAAAAACAGGTTGAAGTTCCGAACAAAGGTAATCCCTTTTCCGCCGATAGCTCGCAATCAACTCGCTCGTATCTGTTCCGAGTGCCGTCACCCCCCCCCACTGCGCCGGGGTATTGACACACACAAACGTAAACTGCTGTAAGACCGCCATCGCCTCCAAAATCCTGCGAGGACCGGCGACATAACCAACTCTCCATCCAGTCATGGACCATGTTTTTCCCAAGGTTCTAACCAAAACGGCTCCTGGATCATATCGAAGCCAGGAACAATGTGGAAAGTCATACGCAAATCGATCATACGCCTCATCGGAAATCACTTGAATTCCAAGACGTCGCGTAATTTTAGCGAGCGCACGAATCTCATCTTCCGTGTACATCAGACCCGTCGGATTGACAGGCGAATTAAATAAAAGAACTTTTTTGTTTTTACCTTTCACGACGGATTTTAATCGTTCGGGCGTCAGTTTAAAATCCGGAGACGTATCGATCACGCAAACCCGCCCTCCGACCAGATGAATTAACGGCTTATAGGAAACGAAATAGGGGTCGAGAATATAAACATCCGTGACTCGATCCACGAGAGCGAACAGGGACAGAAGTAATCCTCCCGACGCACCCGCGACAATCATGGCATCTTCGACTCGAAATCCCTCGCTCTCCAAACTCCTTTTCACAAGTTCCCGAAACTCGGGAACTCCAGCGGTAACGGAATAACGATTTTTTCCCTCCCTCATGGCCCTTGATGCTGCCTCACAGATCTCGTTCGGCGTATCGAAGTCAGGCTGACCAACGGAAAGATCAATAGGGTTCTTCATTCTCTGCCCAAGCTCAAACATTGCTCGTATGGGTGATGGAAGGAACATTTTCATTCGATCCGAAAGAACTGATTTCATGATTCCCCGCCGATTCCAAAAAGAGCCGCACCGTAAGCCCCAGCATACTGGGCCTCTGGTGCCAAAATAAATTTCTTTTCCGGAAATTTTCGCTGAAACATCTCCCGAAGAGGAGGGTGATATTGAAGAACACCGCCTGAAAAAACAACGGTTTCCGTTGTCAATCCCGTCATTTCGAGAACGCGTTTCACGACGGATTGATAGAGCGCATGAATCAGGTTCTCGATTCGCTCACCTTCCATCAAAATTTTGATCACTTCTTGACTCGCAAAAACAGTACAATAGGAATTCAGTAAGAGATCCTTATCGTGTTTCCTTTCAAGCTCGGGAAGATCGGAAAGATCGAGACGAAGCCTATGCGCAAGCTCCTCGATATAGGCACCCGTTCCAGCCGCGCACTTTCGATTGATCGAAAATTTGTCGACATTTCCCGAACTCACGACCGTCACTTTCGAATCCTGCCCGCCAATATCGATGATCGAAAATGTCTCGGAAAGCCCAAGGGTCTGCTGAACCCCCAAACCATGGGCCTTAATCTCGGTTAGTCTCCCCTGCGCAAAATCCAAATGGGCTCTCCCATAACCCGTGGCTGAGATTTTGTGCCCATTCTTTATTGTCGTCCCTGTATTCTCAAAGGGTGAAAGGTTTGGATTGGCTCGAATGACGTTTTGAACGTGATCTTTCAATGGAAAGAGGGTGCGTCCCTTGGCACGATGAATGATCTGCCCCTTCGCGTTGCAAACCACCACTTTTATTTCTGTGCTTCCACAATCAACGCCCCAAAAATAATCGATTTCGTTCATCCGATCGTCTCAAGAAACGCTTCGATGACCGTTGCTGTTTGTTCGTCTGAAAAACATCGAAGGTCACACAAATCGCCATTAATAATAATATTCTTCACTCCCTTCTCGCGAAGGCGATTGGGCAAATTATACTGCGTATTGGAATTATTCGGGCAAGTTTTAGAGTCATGAAAAATGACCCCGTCGATTTCAAATTCCTGCACCCGACTTACAATATAGTCTTCCTTGAAAGCATCCTGGCGATTGATAAAAATCTTCAAATAGGCCTCGGCCATGCTTGAAAGAGGATTCTGCGGATCAAAATCTGAAAAAATCCAGGAATTACAGTAAGTCGACGCCACCACCGTCGCTTCATTTCGAATAAAAAGATCCGAAAGGCTCCTCAGTCTCCCCCACACAGGCATTCCATCCCAATAGAGACGCGTCTTTTCCGATCGTGAAACTTCCTGGGTTTTCAATTCATCAAGAAGACCCTGATAAAAATCACGAGCCACTTCCGTACCCCTTAAAACCACAATCGGAGCCATCAAGATCGTGCCATCAAAAAAGTCAATCGGACTTGGCCGACGCTTCGCTGTTTCCAGGACCTGGCCCCATAGATCTGTTGCCTGCTTTGATAAATGAAGAGTTTCGCTGAGTCGAGCTTCATTCCATTTTTCTCCGGAAATCGTCTCCAGCATCCGAATAAGTTCATGAAACTGCGCAACCACATCCTGAAGGTGATGAGCTTTAACTTCTCCTAAATGATGGGGGGAGTGAATTCCAAAAATCGGGATATTCCAATGTTTGGCATAAAACTCAAACCAATACATGACGTCTTTGCATTGATTCGTATTGTATACCAACACATCGGGCTTCGGAATCGATTCGAGCCCGTACGTTTTGGTCAAAGGTGTTATTTTCTTGAGAAATGCACCAATATCGCTGGTTAAATAACTACAAATATCTGGCGAGTACCCGTAAGCATTGGCCTCCGGAATGGTTTCTTGACTCATTCGAGAAGCCCCAAGCATCGCCCCGTGATTTTCAGGAAAAAACACCTCGAAGCCCATCGCTCTTAAAATCTCAGCGGGACCAACGGAAGTGCACCACGCCACTTTTCGGTGAGAATCCTTCGCGGCTCGATCAAGATCTCGAAAGTAATCTTCCATGATTTTCTTCAATAACACACGACTCATGACACTCTCTCCAACAGAGTCGCCATTCCTTGTCCATGTCCAATACAAAGACTCGCAATGCCAATGCGCTTCTTTGACCGCTCCAGATTTCGAACCAAAGTGGTCACCAGCCGAGTCCCGGTACATCCCAAAGGATGGCCTAAGGCAATGGCCCCCCCACTCACATTCATTCGATCCGATGGAATTCCGAGTTCGTTCCTGCAAACTAACGCCTGGGCAGCAAAAGCTTCGTTCAGCTCAAATAGGTCAATATTCAAAACGCCAAGGCGATTTCTCTCCAATAATTGCTTCACTGCGGGAACTGGCCCCAGTCCCATCTCCAGAGGGTTCACACCGACAACCTGAAAATCCACCACGCGAGCTCTCGGCGCCAATCCAAAGGTTTCGCAAGCGGATTCCGATGCCAATAGGGTCAAGCTTGCCCCGTCCGATAGAGGAGAAGAATTCCCAGCCGTCACCGTTCCATTTTCCTTAAAGACAGGCTTTAGTTCCGCCAAACGTTCAAGGGAGGTGTCGGCACGTGGTCCTTGATCAACGGCAATCACCTCGTCCCCCAGCATCATCGGAAGAATCTCGGTTGTCATTTGGTCAGCTTGAGCTGCAAGAGCCCGCTGATGGCTCATCCATGAAAACTCATCCTGCGATTTCCTTGAAATTTTAAATTTCTCCGCAAGACGTTCGGCCGTTAGTCCCATATTCGTGAACGGAAACTCATACCGAGAAAGAAGACCTTCATGATAATCAAGTTCGGCCGTCATGGGGACATGTTGCATATGCTCGACTCCGCCCGCCAAAATCAAATGGCCGTGGCCGGATGCAATCGAACTCGCTGCAAAATGAAATGCCTGCAAGCTTGATGCACAAAGCCTGTTCACCGTGGTACCGGGAACAGAGTCCGGAAACCCCGCAAGCAATGAGGAAAGTCTCGCAATATTCTTGCCTTGTTCTCGAAATTGTCCAACGCAGCCAATATAAATATCATCCAAATTTTCCGCCGGAACGATTCTTGGGCAAAAATCTTTCATTAAGAATGCCAAAAGTTCGTCCGCTCGACAGTTGCGAAAGATCCCTTTGTCCGGATGCGAGCGACCGATGGGCGTTCGTTTCGCCTCGATCAGATAAACCCTCGTACTAGAGGCTAAGGACACCACAGCTCTTTCCTCCATCAACGTGTAAAACCTGCCCCGTGATAAATCGAGCTTCGTCAGAACTTAAAAATGTAACGGCCGCAGCAATATCTTCGGGCTGTCCCATCTCACCCGTAGGTTGCATCCGAAGGAGTTTCTCAAGAATCTCTTTTCGCATTCCACGGGTCATCGGTGTATCGATTAAACCCGGCGCTACGGCATTCACATTAATTTTAAAGCGGGCAAGCTCAAGAGCGAGAGAACGTGTCAAACCGATAAGTCCCGCTTTACTAGAGGAATAATTGGCCTGCCCTTTATTTCCTAACCAGGATCGGGATGAAATATTGACGATCTTTCCGCCCTTCTGCGCTTTCATCGATGGAAGAACCGCCTGAACCAATAGAAAGGCGCCTTTGAGATTCACTTCCAAGACGCGATCCCAGTCCTCTTCCGACATTTCCGAAATCAAATGATCACGAATGATCCCAGCGTTGTTGATCAGAACGTCGATGCGCCCCCATTGTTTTAGGATGGCATCGACGACTTCCTGAATTTCGCTTTTCCGAGTGATATCACAACCCAACGGGATCACGTTTGCGGAATGACTTCCTCGCTCACCAAAAGACTTTTCAAGCCGAGCAACATTCGAATCAATGGCCGCAAGATTCGCGTCGAGACTTAAAAATCTCTCGGCAATGGCACGACCAATCCCTTGCGCTGCGCCGGTGACGAGAACAACCTTTTTCTCAAATGCGGTCAAATGGCCTCCACGAGTAGCGCGATTCCTTGGCCCCCGCCTATGCATGCGGAAGCAATTCCAAATTTTTTTCCCTTCGAACGGAGGGCTCTCAAACATGTTAAAACCAGTCGACATCCGGTCGCGGCAAGGGGATGTCCAATCGCAATCGCCCCGCCGTGAACATTCAGTTTCGCCCGATCGATTTCAAGAATTTTTGCAACCGTAAGACATTGGGCGCCAAAAGCTTCATTGATTTCATAAAGGTCAATCTGATCGACTTGGAGATGAGTCCGTTTCAGTAACGATCGAATCGCGGGAACAGGGCCGATTCCCATCAAGCCCGGTTCAACACCGACAGCCGTATAACCCAGGACCCGACCAAGGGGTTTTAGACCCTTCTCATTCGCGTAGGCCTCCGAAGAAATTAAAAGGGATGCAGCGCCGTCCACAATTCCCG
>CAZSZT010000099.1:0-6300 GCA_964611175.1 uncultured Bacteriovoracaceae bacterium | reverse complement strand
CCCGAATTCGTGGCGAATAATTGTTGAATAAGAGGCGTTCGGGCAATAATACTCGGTCGCTTCCAACAAAATGATTTCGTTCGTACTTCTGGAATAAAAGGCGTTACATCTTGCCATTCGCGTATTCGGAGTCACCACTAAATTCGATGGAGGCTCCCACTGGGGAAACGTCTCTCGAATCCAACGAATCGACCCTTCCACATGATGATAGGCATTCGAAGAAGCCACCGTCTCAACGGTCCAATGATCCGGAGACTCCAGGCTTCGATCGGCCAGGAGAAAGTCGAACGTTTCGCCCTTTCGATTCGGCGTTGACTTCCTTTCCGGATGAATTCCCCAACACTGCGACGTATATTCAGGGCACTGATGCTCCGTCCCGGTATCGGGCAAAAAGGTTCGCACTCTAAAAAAGTCCGCCATGAAATCCGCGGAAATCAAAAGACTTGGAAGACCTTCTGGGGCCTCCGCCTGATAGGTTCCATCCTCTTCCGTTAAAAACACCCACTGACTCGTTTCCGAATATTTCTGACGAATGGCTACCCGACGATCCTGCCTTGGCGAAAGAATAATCTTGGCATTTGCAACGGGGGCCTTAACAGGTTCTGTTTGATGAATTGGCCCAACGCCCTCTGTTACCCAAGCCTCCACTTTTCCTAAAATCGGATTCGGTCCATTTTGTATCTGCTGATTCCGGTCTCGATGAGCTTCGACCGACGGATCCGGCAATAACGGATGCAAATGAGGAATGCTCTCCTCATGCATACAGGACTTCCCTCCATTGAATCCACCGACATCCGCATAGGGTGCGGCATGAAGGCCAGCGGCTAGTACCGAAATAAATAAAATAGTGAATAAATTTTGACTTATATAACCCATCACCCAATAACCCTTCTTCGATTCACCTTAAAAATCGACTGTAAACCCAGGCCAAAATCAAAACGATAATGCCTCAAAAATCAATGGATTATTGGAGCCGTGGAACGTTTTTTGCTGATGAATGGGACTTTTCCTGGGAAGAGTTCCATCCGCTCCGAAAGACGATGAATTCGTGAAAATTGGGCGAGTTAAAAGTATTAGTTTTAGACTATCGCTTACAAAGCGTCCCTCAAGACATTTGGATTGACACCGGGATGGCCTTCGGGCTTCCCTGCAGACAGGAGGACGGGTAATGGTTTCGAGTTTAATTATCTCAGCAATACTTAATACAGTAAGTTTTCAAGGCGTCGAAGCAGCTGAGGCGCAAGTTCTGGCGGATGGAAGTCTTAAATCCATATGCTGGTCGATCGATAAATATCATCCAAAAAACTATAAAAAACGCATGTCACGATAGGAGCGATTTTTTGAATTCCCTAAGTTCTGACGAAGTCCGTGTATCTGCTCAATGCACGCGCATTGATGATGAAGACGGGCTTTGCGGAAGCTATCGAGGACGCATGTGGAAAGTTGAAACGACGATTGAAATTATTGCGCTCGCTGAAGAGCAAGATATCGATACTGAAAATTAGTTGCGGTTTGATCTGCCCTATTGGACTAAAGATGCAGAGTAATTGACTAGCTTTCCGAACAATAATCACTCATAAAACTTCGCAGTTTCAAAAGACCCTCTTGACTGAGTTACTACAGATCCTTCGAGCCTTCGGAATAATAGTTATGCTCTCCCTGCTTAACTGAATGCGAAGGATTCAAGCAATTTTAAATTTTAAATAAAGTCCTTACACTCAAAGAAAACTAAAAATAAAAAGAGTTTATGGAAAAAAAGAGTGCGGAGGGCAAACCAAATTTTGAGGGTTTGGTTTGCCCCTTCTTTAAATCTTCCATAAACTCTTTTTATTTTTAGTTTTCTGAGTTCCCGAGCTTTCCCCAGGGAGAGTTATAGGGACGACCATTCTCTTCCTGACCATTGACTCACGTAACCAGCTGAATGCGATCGCATTCAGTCCCCAGGGAGAGTAGGATTGAAGAAACCTTCACAAAATTTATTCCCAGGAAGAGTAAATGGTCATGAATCAAAAATGAAAAGGAATAAAAAAAGGAGAAAGGAAACCAAATTTTGAGGGTTTGGTTTCCTTTCATTCAAGGCCCTTCCTTTTCATTTTTCGGCAATCTCGATCCAAGCTAAATGCCTGGAAGAAAGGTTTCCCCGAGAACGCCTATAAGAAACAAAATCCCACTGGCAATAATTGCAGAGACTAGAATGCCGGACACCAACGCCCAGTTTTTGAAGGCGTTCGATTTGGAAGGCTTTTAGATCTAAAAGAAATTTATTATCTGAAACGGACTTTGAAAATTTCTGGACGCCGTTTCCCAGAGCTCCAAGGACTTCTCCTCCGACTTCAAAATGCTCTTGGCAGATACTGGGGCTCAACCAGGCTTTGCAGGAATCGGGACTCAAAGTTTCCAAAGCCTTCTCGATAATTCCCTTGGCCGTGCCTCGCCATCCCGCATGAATGGCGGCCACGAAAGGCATTCCCGAACGTTTCCCACTTAAAAAAAGAGCCGTGCAATCGGCCACATAGACGCCGATCTTAAGATTTGGTTTTTGCGTCCAAAGCCAATCGCCCTCGGGTTTCGAATGAAAAGTCTCCTGAACTTCGTAACCTTCGTCCCCATGAACTTGATTCAACGTACAGACATCGACGGTTAATTCCTTGGAAAGAGGCAGGCTAAAACCCAACCGGCTTTGACGATCCAGACTTAGTTGAATTCCGTTGTTAAAATTTTGAGCCATTCTGGTTTTTCAGCCTCATATTTAATTTTCTTTCCCGTTTTGGGATGAACAAATCCAAGGCGAAAGGCACATAAAGCCTGCCCTTTTAAGTTCTCGAAAGCGAATTGCTTCTTTTCTTCCCATTTTATTTTTCTTGCTTTGCCGTATAACGGATCCCCTAAAAGAGGAAAACCTTTATGGGAAAGATGCACTCGAATCTGATGAGTTCGCCCCGTTTTTAACTGACATTCGACCCATGAATATCCCTCTTTAAAATACTGAATGGATCTTACCTCCGTAATGGCAGCTTTCCCCAACTCTCGAACGGCCATTTTTTTTCTCTGTTTTGGATGCCTACCAATAGGAACCTCAATGGTCATCGGAACGGCAAGTTTTCCCCAACACAAGGCCCAATAGGCCCTTTCGATCTTCCGGGTTTGGAATTGTTGGCTCAAGGCTTCATGCGTTTCGTTATCTTTTGCAATGACCACAATTCCTTCGGTGTCTTTATCAAGACGATGAACAATGCCCGGGCGAAAGGGACCGCTTCGATCCGATAAGGTTCTGGAATGAGCCAAGAGAGCATGAACGAGAGTTGTTTCGTCTTTTTTTCCAGCTCCCGGATGCATACTTAAACCTTTCGGCTTGTATAAAACGATGAGATCATCGTCCTCATAGAAAATGTAAAACGGGTGCGAGCGGGGCTCCAAATGCATTTCACGAGGTGGTGGAACCTCGATGATAATTTCATCTCCGGCAAAAACCTTAGAACTTGGCTTTAAAATTTGCGCAGCGTTTCTAATTTTTTCCTCATCAAACCATTGTTTCAGCTGAGACCTTGACGGAAAGCTCTCCATAAGGGCTAAAACCCGGTCAATTCGTTCTCCCTTGGCGCTTACCTGAGAACTCGATATAATGAGAGTGAGGACATTAGCTTTCGATACTGATTTCGCCATAGATTTAAATGCTTTACAGCAACGGGTTCTTGTTCTGAACCGCTGTTATTTACCCATTCATATCACAACCGTCAAAAGAGCCGTGAATCTTTTATGCCTTGATAGCGCCGTTGGCATTGACGATGACTATCAAACCTATGCGTGGGACGACCTTGTCAATCAGCTTCCCGATCAAAATAAAAGGGATCATTTTCACTTTCTTAGAACGGTAAGAGACTTCTTTGCCATTCCTAAAGTTCTCGTCTTGCAGGGCTACGATCGAAGACCGCCTCAATCCGTTCGTTTTTCTAGGCAACAGATTTTCATGAGGGATCATCATACCTGCCAGTATTGTGCTCGGCATTTGCCAAAACAACGTCTCAATATCGATCATGTGATTCCCAAAGCCCAGGGTGGCAAAACAACCTGGGAAAATGTGGTCACCAGTTGTCATCATTGCAATCGAAGAAAAGGAGGACGAACTCCTTCTCAGGCGGGAATGCCTCTTCTTTCAGAACCTCGGCGGCCATCGGTTTCCCCCATGCTGGCGGCTCTTCGGAAAACTCATCCAGCCTGGCATCCATTTCTTTTCTAGTTAGATCTGAACGTCGATTTCCGTTCCTTCACGCGCCATTTGAATTTGAGGCCCGTCTCTACCGTAAGAAGATCGACAATAATCCACGGCTTGTTTTTCTAAATTTTCCAAATCCTGATCTGAATAATTAGGATCGTAGTGGAACAAGAAAACATTTCGAACTCTTGCCTGAGCGGCAACATCAATGGCCTTTTTAAAGCTTGAATGCCCGTAATGAGCCTTCTGAAGTGAGTCTCCGATTAAATATTGAGAGTCGAGAACGGCCCAATCGGCATTTTTCAAAAGATCGGCGGCCTCAGGCGTAAGAGGATCAAAATCCGTGTCCGTCGAATAAACGAATTTCCCCTTGGAACCCTGAAATTCAAAAGCGTAACTCGTTCCTGGATGATGGAGGGGGCCAAGTCGAATTTTTCCAAAAGGATGCTTAAAAGAATCTTTAAACGTCAAAATTTTTTCTTTGAAACATTCTTTTAACGACTCCAAACTCACCGGGTGAAATCGTGTGTCAAAAAGGACGCCAAGCCTTTCCCATAGATCCGAAAAACCCGTTAACAAGAGGACCTGGCTTTTTGAATCCTCCAGAAACGAGGCATACGGAAGACCTTGAATATGATCCCAATGAAAGTGCGATAAACATAATGTTAGTTGAGAAAATTTCCGCCCGAATGTCGCGGATCGAATTCCCGTTCCAGCATCGAAGAAAACGGAGTTTCCATCGCCGAAATCAAGCTCGACACAGCTTGTCTGATTTCCGTATTGGGACGGGCCGACGGACAAGCTTCCGCGAACACCCCAAAATTTTATTTTTGCTTGTGTCATAAAAAATAAAGCCCCGGGCTGAGATTAAATAGAGAAGAGAGCAGCCAAAAAAAAGCTCCCGAAATAAGCGGCAAGGAAAGATTATCATCCGTCCGAATGGGTAGGAGCTCCCCCAAAGTTCCCCCCGCACCACCGATAAATCCTAAAAATCCGCGATCCACCCATGACAGGTCTCTCCAAATCGGCGTCAGGGTTGAGAGAATAAACGTGATCAAAAAACAGGTGAAAAAACAAGCCAAACTGCCTGCCAAGCTTTTAAAAGGTTTGTCATCTGGAATATTCCGTCGCGGCTTCCCATAACGAAGCCCCACCAAGGAAGCAATGGGATCACCAAAGGCTAAAAAAAGAATCGAGAGCAAGGCAATTTCCTTTGGAAACACGAGTGCCGAGATCGTACATCCAATCAGATAATAAGTGATCCCACTCAGTCGACGTTCTTCCCCATCACGCATTAAGGAACGGAAGTGTCTGGCTAAGGCTTTATTGAGGCTTTCCCACTGTAAACGAACGGCTTCCACGAATAATGCTACCAAGGTCATGAGGGCCAAAACCGTTACCATAGTCTTTTTTTCCAGGGGACACGCCACAACGACAATCGCCAGCCCACTGAGCATATGAAAAATCCGACGGGATTGATGAAACTCATTTCGAGTCGGACGAGCATCCATGAAGTTTTTATTCTTGCTGGGGAGGATATCCAAAATCAAGCTTTGTCTCAAAAAGACCAAACCGATAAGCTCCATTTTGAGGATGTTTTCATTGCCCGATATTTTCGATCCCAATTTTTATGATCCGGCAGGAGAGATTTCGATCGTGATTATCCAAGCCTGCATTTTAACTTTTATTTTCTCGACTTTAACGGCGTTGTTTGCCTACCAATCGGCTCTTAAAAAACAATCCCGCCCTTTATTTTGGCTTGGAAATTTCTCTCTGACGTACGCGTTATGGAATTTATTTTATCTTTCCGCCTACGCTCAACGCGAAATTGCTTTTTTAGACACGACTCTGAGCGTGGAACTAGCCTCTCGAATGCATCTCATTTTGGGTTTTCTCCTCATTTTCATGGCTCAACGCTTTTTGGCGACTTTTTTTAATCGCAAGCGTTTAGGAAATCATTTGGTTGTTTTCTCCATCCTTGCCGTCCTCGCGGTCATTTTCTTACCCGTTCGAATGGTCTATCGTCCGATTGTAATTTTCAGTGGTATTTTTATTTTCGGAAGTTTTTTACAACTTAATCTTCATCT